>PRDT01000015.1 GCA_003173995.1 Candidatus Levyibacteriota bacterium
GCAAAAAAAGCAACTTTTCTTCTTCTTGCCGACGCACTTGCTCCGGTTGTTGGAGTTTTATCAACATTTCTTTTTACTATTCCAACCAATGCACTTCTTCTCTATTTAGGATTTTTTGCGGG
The DNA here is from genome assembly GCA_003173995.1 of Candidatus Levyibacteriota bacterium. Taxonomy (GTDB): domain Bacteria; phylum Patescibacteriota; class Microgenomatia; order Levybacterales; family UBA12049; genus PRDT01. The sequence continues at coordinate 123 of PRDT01000015.1, forward strand.
ATTTCTTCTCTACATTGGCGCAAGTGATTTATTGCCAGAAGCACATAGTCAACATAGCTCTTTCAAGATGATAGGGCTTACTATTCTTGGTGCTGCTTTTATGTTTTTTATTACTCGATTTACTGGGTAAGGAGTATTCTCCAAACAAATATCATTGACTTTTAGCTTCACTCATGTTAGCTTTTATGATATGGACCAAGTGCGAATGTTGATAGTTGAGGATGATCAGTGGCTTCGAGATTTATATTCAGATATTTTCAAAAAAGAAGGCTATCAAGTCGAAGTTGCAGAAGACGGCTTGAAAGGCTTTGCAAAATTAAAGCAAGGTGGATGGACTATTGCTCTTTTGGACATTATTCTTCCTGGCATGAATGGTCTTGAGATTGTAAAGCAAATCAAAAGCATTGGAGCAAATGCAGCTCATGTCATTCTTTTTATGACCAATCTGTATGAAGACGCGCAAAGTCGTGAAGCAGTAACTCTTGGTAATGGATATTTAGTAAAAAGTCAGTATACTCCAGATGCATTTGTCCAAGAAGTAAAAAAACATCTTGCCGCAATCCCTGTCGATGCTACTTCGTAGTTGGTACTGTTAAAGGAAGAGAAAAGGTAAACGTCGTACCTTGATTAAAGCCAGGGGAAGCAACACTAATTGTTCCTCCATGAAGCTCGATAATTCGTTTGCATAAAAATAAACCAAGCCCTGTCCCTTGAGACAAATCACGTGTCAGATAATTACCTGCTATCATGCCAAACTTCTGGAATAATTTAGGTAAATCCTCTGGCTTGATACCTACCCCTGTATCAACAACACTGGTGAAAAGCATATTATCCTTCACTGCAAATGAAACAGTAATACTTCCATTTTCAGGAGTGAATTTAAGAGAATTACCTATCAAGTTGGTCAGGACTTCTCTTATACGGCCACTATCAACAGGTATTTGTGGTAACTGAGCCTCCTGGCAAGTAAGGTGTAACTTTCTTTCCGTAGCGGTTGCCACCATTTGTGAAATAACATCTTTTGCTAGTTGCAACATATCCGTTGGCTCTTTTGTGATAGTCATTCTCCCGGACTCAATACGAGAAACATCCAACATATCATTAACAAGCGCAAGAAGTTGCTCACTTGCCTTGTATGTTCGATCAATATATTGCTTTTGCTTTTCTGTGAGAGGTCCCAAATCTTGATCTTGGGCTAAGACCAGCCATAAATAAGATCTAATTGCGGTAAGAGGTGTGCGAAGTTCATGTGAAGCAAGAGAGACAAATTCATCTTTCAATTTATCAAGACCTCTGAGTCTTTCATTTGCATCCTGGATCCTTTGATACAACAGTGCATTATCAATAGCAATTCCAACCACCTCAACGAGTCGTCCAATTAAGTCTTTTTGATATTGAAATAATTCTTCTTCTTTACTACGACTATTAATAACAATGGCACCGATAATTTCTTCTCTTGTAACAAGAGGATAAATAAGAGATGACTGGATATCAGATGTTATTGGATTGGCGGTTTTAAAAAGTGCCTGAAGCTCATGCAATACATAGGGCTTTTTATCAACGATTGCTTTTACAACAATATTTTCTTGCTCTGAAAGCTGTAAAACATCTACATAGATCTCTCTGCCAAGTTGTGCCTGGAGTGTCTGTAATGTTCGTGTATTTGAGACAGCAACTCTCTTAAGAGATTTACTTTCTTTATTTAATAAGTAAATAGCAACTCCTCCAAATTCTGCTTCATTTGCAACAGAATCTGCCACCTGTTGGGCTATCTGGGTAATATCCGTAACAGAGCTTAAAATAATTTCATCTATTTTTCGAAGAAGCGACAGTGTTCGATTTTTTTCTGCCAGCTCGAAATTTTTCTTATACATTTCCTGAGCTATATGGGCATTCTCATCAACAGGAGTTGGAGTAGGAGTAGTTGGCGCAGCTGGTGGATTGGCAGTATTATCCATAATTTATTATATGAATGCTTTCTATTGAAAGTAAAGAATATCTATATTTTCCTAATACGAAAGGCAAAAGTTTGTCTTATACTGCATATATGTTGTTGGCTGTAAAAAAGCTGTTTGGGGGAAATCAGACGTTTATTTTTTTTGTTGCAATCACTATTCTTGCATTTATTTTACGGCTGTGGATGTTAGGATCCGTTCCATATGGACTATCTAATGATGAATCAGGATACATCTATAGCTCTTATAGCATTTGGCATACAAGCCATGATGTCGCAGGGAAATTCTTACCTCTTTCAATAAATTTAGATAATTCATTTTCTCCAGTCTATATCTATACTGATGCACCTTTTGTAGGAATTCTGGGACTCTCTCCCTTTGCGGGAAGATTGCCGTATGCCTTGATAAGTGTGTTGTGTATTCCCCTTCTTTTCTTTTTGACAAGACTTCTTACGAAAAACAATGCCATTGCTCTTTTAGCTGCTTTTGGGCTTGCTGTATCACCTTGGCATCTGCAACTTTCAAGAGGTGCACTTGATGCTGATTTTGCGCTATTTTTCTATTTACTTGGCATCTATCTCTTTTGCCTTAAACCATCGAAATTAAAATATATCTTTTTTTCTCTTATTGCATTTTTGCTAGGATTTTACAGCTACCATGCAACAAAAATCTTTTTTATTTTCCTTCTTCCAATTCTATTTCTTTACTATCAACAGCTATTAAGAAAACACAAGATGGTAACAGCACTTTTCCTTGTAGGATGCGTTAGTATCTTTCTTTCATTTATATATATATCCAAAACTCAAAATGTTACTCGCCAACAAGTACTCCTCTTTAGTGATACACAGACTGCAGCAAAAGTAGTCAATGCAGAAAGAGCGTATAATAATGCACCTGCTCTTTTGAAAACAATCTTCAGCAATAAATTACTGTTTCAACTACGAATAGTGAGAGAAAATTATTTACAAGCATTCTCTCCACAATATTTATTTTTATATGGCGAGCCAAGTAGTCTCAAACAACAGTATAGCTTCTTTACAAGTGGAGAGCTCTATATTCTTGAATTACCATTTTTACTTATTGGTCTCTATGCACTCTTCCGATATAAATACAGTAAATTTCCACTGCTGATGCTCCTCATTGCACCTCTTCCATCTGCTTTTTCTCTTGATCTTTCCTATATCAATAGAAGTATCATGATGCTTCCATTTTTAGAAATTATTGTTGGCATTGGACTTTACACAAGTTATCAATATTTTGAGAGAAGAAAAAAATATACCATTGCTTTTATCAGTATCATTACTATCATCTTCTTATTTCTTTTTTCAGAATACCTCTATACCTACTATTTTCGTTATCCAAATTTTGGAGCAGAAGGATGGAGAGCTAGTAGTAAAGATATTTCTCAATATGTAGGATTAAATCATGCAAAATATAAAGATGTTTACATAGTAAATAATGAAAGGATGTTTTTACTGCAATATGGCATTTGGAATACAATCGCTCCAGGAGCTATGCAAACTTTATGGAAGAATTTTGACACAAATGCTTCTTTGGGAAATGTCCACTTTATTACTTCTTGTCCAAAAGATCTTCAATTTTATACAAAGCAAAATACACTTCTGGTTACAAAAAATCCTTGTGAGCCTGATATGAAACCCACAGAAAAAATAGTAGATAAAGCAGAGACTTTGCGTACTATCTGGTATATATACAGACTTCAAGAAGAACCGCAATTACTTCAGTAAGTTAGGAATTTGATTCGAAGGAATTTGAGATAAAAGTGCATTCACTGCTTCTTTGCATGCTTCAATTGATGCTTTGCCAAAAAGGTGTTCGTATTGCTCAATTAATTTTTCAACAACATCACTTTCATTACCATTAATTTCAATTTGATGCTTGCCCCAATCAACAGTAAGTCCTGGCACTTTCCTTGCCTGTTCTAAAGCGATAGGGCCAATAATGGTTTCTTGTTTTGCGATAATTTTTTCAACCATTACTGTAAATGTACTCATAGGTTTTACGAACTTTTTCTTAGCTGCTTATATACCATGTCAAATTGAATTAACCCATACGCCATGATGGCATAGGAGAGAAGATATAAATAATCACCATATCCTCCATTTACCCATGTTTGGTTATTGCTCTGGAATAAAAAGTTATAATCAGATAAATATTGCACAACAAAACCTACCAAAATAAAGAGAACTTTATTCTTCATAATGCCACCCAAAAGTCCATTTGAAAGACTAAAGACAACAATTGCAATAGAGATATAAAGCGCTTGTCCCAGTGGATAGCCAAAATCTAAGAACATTTTTAATGGATTGGAGAAATCAAACTTATAATCTTTCAGGAAAAAATAATAAGAAAGACTCAATCCAATTACTGGAATTGCAATGAATTGTAATTGACTCGTAAATTTCTTAAGACTAAACTTTATCCCTGCAGCATATCCTAAATGAAGAACTCCCAAAACATAAAATGGAATATTGCCAAAAAACCCAATATCAGCAAGGGATGGATATGGAACTTCTACTTTTAGGAAAATATTGTAATAACTAAAGACTAATTGTCCAAATTCTTCCGCAAAAAGACCGAGTGAGAGAAAAATTAATGCTCTGCCAACAGTACTCTTCCATCCTCCCCATTTGTGGGCAATAATAAGACCCCATGTACCTCCTAAAAAGGCTAATATTCCGTAAACCGCAGCAAAGAAAAGATTTTGTGATGTATCTTTAAAACCGAGATGAAGGAGAAAAAACCACCACCCTGTAAGAAGGAGATAAATGATAACTATTATTTGTGCAGTCCACTCTTTTTTCAGAGTTTCCAACATAAGCTATAAGTATAGTATCTACTAGTATTGAAAAAAAAGTCAAGCCTCAGTATACTGAGAACACCAATGGTAAAAGTCAGCAGCATATAACATGATTCCTCAATTTCCCCAATTCAAACAATTAGAGCTCGAGGACAAAGAAGCTATTGAATCAATTACTTCGTCTTATCCTCCGTATTCTGACTATAATTTTGTCAGTATATACAGCTATAATACTGATAATTCTGCTCAAATTAGCTTACTCAATGACAACCTTGTTGTAAAATTTCCTCATTATATTTCAACACAAGCTTTTTATTCTTTTTTTGGAACAAATAATATTGTTGAGACAGCCACAACCCTTCTGCAATTTGCTAAAGAAAAAAAAGATGATACTACCCTTCAACTTATCCCTGAAGTGAGCATCTTGGCAGATCCCCTCTTGCAAGAAAAATTTATTGTTGAGGAGGACATTGATAATTTTGATTATGTACTTTCTGTCCAGGGACTTTCTCATCTTGAGGGGAAAGAATATGCCGTAAAAAGAAATTTCGTCAATAGATTTATTAAAAAATACCCTCATCATGTCGCAAAAGAATTAGATGTAGCAGATACCGATATTCATAAAGAAATTCATGATTTGTTTCAACTCTGGGGACAGAATGGTAACAAAACAGAAGATGAATCAGCCAACGAGCTAAAAGCAATAACAAGACTTCTTGACGCTGCTTCTCATTTTCAATTATTTTCTCTAGGCATTTATGTAGATGAAAAACTCATTGCCTTTTCTATTAATGAACTCGTTCAAGAAAAGTATGCAGTTATCCATTTTGAAAAAGCTGATATTTCATATGAAGGTGTATTTCAATATATGAAACATATTACCGCAAAAATGTTAGGCGAGAAAGAATATGTTTTTATTAATTATGAGCAGGACTTAGGACTTGAGGGACTCAGAAAGGCAAAGCAATCATATCATCCCGTATCTTTTTTGAAAAAGTTTATTATCAAAGAAAAATAAGGTATAAGCCAATAAATATTCCCAAAGTTGCAGTAAGCTTGATACCAATTGTTTTGGCAGATACTAATTCTTTAATAATCTTTGGAAGCCACAGAGATAAGGTAATCCCCTCTATAAGAAGAAATAATGGTTGAAAACCTTGAAATACACTAACAAGAGATGCAGGAAGTAAGAAAAGCGCATAATAAAATGCATATCGCGAAACTCTATAAATAAACTCACTTACTGATAAATAGAAAAATACTTTTTTAGGCATTTGCTTAGTCTCTTTTTGAAGTCGTTTTCTATTTTTCCCATAAAAAACAATTGCGAGTGCTGCAAAGAAATTTCCCAAACCTTCATACGGAATTGCTTGCCAAAATCCAACTTCTTTTGCCCCAATTTTAAAAAGAATAGAAACAATAGCAAAAAGAAGACTTGAAATAACCATCCACCAAAATGCTTTATTGATGTGAATAATGCTATCTTTTTTGCGTCTCACTGAAAAAAGAAAGCCGCCAATAATGATAAACAAGCATCCGATATATTGTTTTGGAAGAAATCTTTCTTGCAGAAAAAGAAAACTTAAGATAATAACAAAAACAGGAATCAACTGAAAAAGCGATGCAACGCGAGAAGCCTCATCATGAGTCAATGCTTGAAAATAGGTAAGAAGAATAAATACACTGAGAAACCCTGAAATAATAATAATACCAGCAGTCTGTATATCTATACTGTGGAAACCCATAAAAAGGAATACTAACGTTCCGGTAACAAAAGCAAAAAGACCGCTATAAATTGCAAGAATTGTTGTGCTGACTTCATACTTACTGAGAAGAAATTTATCAATGTAGTTATTGATGCTATCAAGAAATGGAGAAAATAATGCAAAAAAATAGCCCATTAGTCTTCAAGATCTTTTGGAGGATACTTTTTCCCTCTCACAACTACTTCTAACTCTACATCTTTTGTCTTAAATAATTTTTTGAAATGCTCAATAATGGGCTTTGGGTCAAATTCTTTGCAGGAATAGACATCAATAGTGACGAATCTTCTTTTAATAAATGTATGAATACTGATGTGAGACTCTTGAATCATCACAAATCCAGACCATCCACCAGGATCCTTAATACCATTTGGTTGTGCAAATAAAACAACAGGATCGATAAGCTTTCTCATTCCCATTTTGCCAGGAAGTGTGTCTAATTCCTTTTGCACCAAATCCTTATCATCTAATGATTTTGGATCGCAGTTATACATATCCATCATTAAGTGAAGCCCAAACGGCTTACGCTTATTGAATAAATTCATATCAAAACCGTATCATTACTTCTCATCCCTTGTCAAGGCAAAAGTAAACACAAAGTATTACTGTTATTTTTGGCTATGGATATGCTACGATGAAAAGAGTCCTATGCTACTGCCCGATAGCCAGCTTAAATCGTTATTGCTCCAATCAAATACCTTGGACGCTCATTCACTAGAAGAGATCCAAAAATTTGCTATTAATACACGTATTTCCTTGCAAGAAGCAGCAATTGAAAAGGACGCAATTTCTGATGAAAAATTAGGCCTTCTTATTGCCAATTATCTCAAGGTTCCATTTGTTACCCTTTCAAAAGTAACTGTCCCTGAAGCACTCTTTAGTATTGTCCCTGAAAGAATTGCAAGAAAATATAAAGTTGTTGCATTTGCTCGAGATAATGAAGGGATCAAGCTTGCAATGGCAGATCCAACTAATAAAGAGCTCCAGCAGATGCTTGCAAAAAAAACACTTCAGAAAATAACTGCATATTTGGCAACAGAACGAGATATTGAGAATACTCTGCAGCTTTATAGAAAAGATCTGCAACAAACCTTCGATGCACTCTTGCAGGAGGCAATTGGTAATACAACAGGATCAGATGATGCACCAATTGCAAAAATTGTTGACTTGCTTTTGACGTATGCATATCGAGATAAAGCCTCTGATGTGCATATAGAGCCAGAAGAAAAAGATTCACTTGTAAGATTTCGTATTGATGGTATTTTGCATGACGTATTGTATTTAGATAAAAAATTACATGACCGGGTGTTGACTCGTATCAAAGTCTTATCACGACTTCGAACTGATGAACATTTGAGCGCACAAGACGGAAAAATGCGTATGGAAGTTGACGATGATTTGCTTGATCTTCGTGTCTCTATTATTCCGATTGCTGAGGGAGAAAAAGTAGTCTTGAGACTTCTTGCTTCAAAATTCAGACAATTCTCACTTGTCGACTTGGGAATGAACGAGCGGGATTTACAAAAAGTGAATAGTGCCATTAACAAATCTTATGGCATGATCCTCTCAACAGGCCCTACGGGTAGCGGTAAAACTACCAGTATATATGCAATTTTGAAAATTCTTAATACTCGCGAAAAAAATATCACAACGATTGAAGATCCAGTTGAATATCGTATTAAAGGGGTTAACCAAATCCAGGTAAATGTAAAAACCAATCTCACCTTTGCAAGTGGACTACGAAGTATTCTAAGACAAGATCCAAATGTTATTTTCGTTGGAGAAATCCGAGATAGTGAGACAGCTGGTATTGCGGTTAATGCTGCACTCACCGGGCACTTGGTGGTATCAACACTTCACACCAATGATGCAGCAACAGCACTTCCCCGTCTTATTGATATGAAGATAGAGCCATTTCTTGTTGCCTCAACTGTTAATGTCATCATCGCGCAAAGACTTGTCAGACAAATTTGTGAGGCTTGTAAAGCTCCTCGAACAATTAAAAGAATTGATCTGATCCAAAATATTCCTGAAGAAACTGTTACCAAAAGAATGGGACATACAGAAATAATTAATGTCTTCCAAGGACAAGGTTGTAAAGTCTGTCACTTCACTGGCTACGCAGGACGTATTGGAGTCTTTGAAGTAATTGAGCTCACGCCAACAATTCGAAAGCTTATCAGTGAAAAAGCAGATTCAGATGCTATTGCAGTAGAAGCAGAAAAGGAAGGAACCACCTTCATGCTAGATGATGGACTTGAGAAAGTGAAAAAAGGTATGACAACAATTGAAGAAGTCCTGCGTGTCACAAAAGTGGAGTCTTTATAATGATTACGAAAAAAATTACTATTTCAAATAATGATAAGCTCAGTCTGGTGAGCAATCTCTCCACCATGCTCTCAGCAGGTATTCCTATTTTAGAAACTGTTGATTCACTTCAAGAAGATGCCAAGGGTAATGTCAAAAAAATTCTTGATGAACTTTCAGAGGATCTTATTCAAGGAAGACATATGTATTCAACGTTTGAGAAATTTCCGTACGTGTTTGATAAAGTCACGGTCAATATTGTGAAAGCCTCAGAAGAAGCAGGAACGCTTGAAACAACATTAAAGGACATGAAAGACCAAATAAAAAAAGGTATGGAGTTTAATGACAAAATTAAAAGTGCTCTTACCTATCCAATATTTATTGGATTTGTCTTTATTGCTGTTATGTTACTAATCCTTGTCGTTGTAGTGCCAAAAATTTCAACTGTTTTTTCACGTCTGACAGTGACACTACCTCTTCCAACAAAAATACTTATTTTTGCTTCAGATTTAGTTGTCAAACAACCACTTCCAACATTTAGTGGTATTGCTATTGTTGTCGGAGGAATTGTACTCCTTTACCGCTCACAAAAAAGACTTTTCTTGAGATTTATTTTCCTTTTGCCGCTTGTTACCAAATTGGTTCAGCAAATTGATCTGACACGATTTTCAAGAAGTATGTACCTTCTCTTAAGCTCAGGTATTACTATTACATCCGCACTTGAACTCGCTCAAGAAGTCGTTGTTAAGCCAGAAATTGCAGCTGCCATCAGTCACTCAAAAGAGATGATATTGGCAGGACGCAACTTATCGGAAGGATTTAAGGATAGAAAAAATGTTTTCCCTGGCGTCATTATAAAAATTATTGAAGCAGGAGAACGAACCGGAACACTTGATAAATCAATGCAAGATATTTCCGAGCATTTGGACTACGAGGTTAATAATACGTTAAAAACATTAACAACAGTACTTGAGCCTCTGATGTTGGTAGTTGTTGGCGTGATGGTAGGTGGCATGATGCTTGCAATTATCGCTCCTATTTATAGTCTTATTGGATCCGTTGGAAATAGATAAGTATGGGAAAATATATACTTCGTGAGCAAAAGGGATATACATATCTTGAAGTCATTTTGGTCATGGCAGTGATGACTATTCTTTTGGGATTTATCACTATTAATTTATTAAATGCACATAAGTCTACTTCACAAAGTACTTCTATCACAGCCATTGCATCAGACCTTCGCAATCAACAATTTAATGCAATGGTCGGAAGTACTGAAGGTCGAACAACTTCAGATAGTTACGGCCTATATATTACTCCAACCTCATATGTACTTTTTCATGGCACAGCCTATTCTCCATCTGATACTTCCAATCTTACAGTCAATATCCAAAATGGCTTCCAACTTACTACAACACTTTCTAATTCCCTTATTATTTTTTCTCATGGGAGTGGTGAGGTTAAAAATTATAATGCCAATAACAACACCATTACGCTTACTGATACGACAAATAATACCCAAAAAACACTCCGTATTAATCAATATGGTGTGGTTACACAAGTAAATTAATATGAAAATTTTCTCATCACGCGGACAATCACTTGTTGAACTCTTAGTCACTATTGGTATTGCTGCAATACTTGTTCCAGCGTTATTTTCTGGATTTATGACTTCTCGCTCAGGAAAAGCACAACTTGAACAACGCATTGATGCTACTTCTATTCTTAAGCAAGCTGTTGAGGCAGTACGAGTCACACGGGAAAATTCATGGTCAAATGTCGCGACAAATGGTACATATCATCCAGTGATAAATGGCACAACGTGGTCCTTAGCAACAGGAAGTGCCACAACAAATGGCTATACAACCCAAGTAGTGGTTGGTGATGTATATAGAAATAATGGAGCTATTGTTTCAAATGGTGGGACATTAGATACTTCAACCAAAAAGGTGACTATCAGTGTTAGTTGGGGAACTCCACTACCAACAGCAGTAAGTTCGACACTTTATTTTGCTCGGTATGTTAATACAACTTATACCGAGACTTCACTTGCTGATTTTAATGATGCAAATGCAAGTAAAAGTGGTGTGACTGTTACGAATGTCTCAGGAGGAGAAGTTGTTTTGGGCGCAGGGGGAGGAGGAGATTGGTGTGCTCCCAATCTTTCCATTGCATCATATGATTTGCCCGGTCAAGGAATTACAACTTCTATCAGCGCCATTCAAGGACATGCATATACGACAACAGGCTATAACGCGTCTGGGAATTCTATGGATAGTGTCAATATTAGTAATACCAAACCTCCCGTTGCAAGTAATGGTGGTTCGTATAACAATTTTAAAACCTATGGTATCTTTGCAGATACATCATATGTATATCTCACTTCCAATCACCCTGGTCTTACTGTTGATATTGTCCAAGTCACTAGCTCACCATATACGCAAGTTGGCACTTTTAATGCTTCCGGTGGAGGAAATGGACAAAGTGTCTATGTCTCAGGAACTACTGGGTATGTCACAGCAGGAAGTTATTTATATGCATTTGATCTGACAAGTAAGAATGGGGCTCGTACACAACTTGGCAGAATTGCCCTTGCAGGGACAGGAAATAAAGTTATTGTGGTTGGATCGTATGCCTATGTTGTAACCTCAAGTACCACAACGCAACTGCAAATTATTAATGTATCAAATCCAGCCAGTATGAGTATTGTGTCAAATATTAATGTCAATAATAACCAAGGTGGCGTTGATGTTTTTGTTAATACCAGTGGCACGTTTGCCTATTTAGTAACAACCTATACATCTGGCAGTCCAGACTTTTTTATTATTGATGTTTCAAATAAAGCAAGTCCTGTCCTCAAGGGTACATACAGTACGAATGGTATGACACCAAAAGGAGTTACTGTTGTCCCAGGCAATCGAGCAATTATTGTTGGCTCTGGAGGTGAGCAATATCAAGTCTTGAATATTACTTCTGTCACCTCACCAACTCGTTGTGGAGGACTTACCAATCCGGATAGCTCAACAAGTATCAATGCCATTGCCTCAGTTCTTGAAAATGATGGGGATGCCTATTCATATATTTTGACTGATAATGCAAGTCAAGAGCTGCAAATTATCGAAGGAGGTCCAGGTGGTCAATATGCAGCATCTGGCACTTTTACCTCTCGCCCATTTAATGTAGGAAGTGAAGTGAGCTTTAATAGATTTAACACTACTTTTACTCAACCAGCCCAAACAACAATTCAATTCCAGGTGGCAGTAGAACATGCCAATAATGGGAGCTGTACAACAGGAGTTAATTATTCATTTGTTGGACCAGACGGGACAGCGAATACGAAATTTACCACTGGCTCTATGTTGCCATTAAGTAATGATGGGACTGGATATGAAAACCCCGGACAATGTCTCAAATATAAAGCTTTTCTCAATTCAACCGATACAACCCAAACACCAGAATTGGATGATATTACATTCAATTATTCATTATGAAAATTTTTGTTAAACGCACAATTTTATCTAAAGGCACCACAATGGTGGAGATGCTTCTTTATATGGGCATCTTCTTGTTGTTACTCGGCACAATGATGCAACTTTTTTCATCCATCCTTGATGTCCGGCTTGAGTCAGATGCTACCTCGAGTGTGACACAAGATGGACGTTATATACTTGCTCGTTTTACCTATGACCTACAAAATGCACAAAGCATTGCTACTCCCGCTTCAGCAGGAGGAACTGCTCCAACGATGCAATTTGTCACGAGCGGCATAACATATACGTATTCGTTAGTAAGCGGTAATTTACAAGTAAGTGATGGCACAAATACTAATATTCTTAATAGCTATGATACGTCTGTAAGTAATGTTTCTTTCCAAAGACTTGGAAATACCAATGGGAAAAATACTGTTACCATATCATTTACACTCACCAGTGCAACAAAAAGAGTTAAGGGGTTTGAAGTGAAAACTTTCCAAGAGACAGCAGGACTGAGATAGTATGAAGAAAATTATTTTTCAACAAAAAGGCCAAGCACTCGTAACACTTCTTTTCTTTATGGTTATTGCTGTTACTATTACATCAGCAGCAGTAGTCTTGATTGCTACTAATTCGCTTGCTGCAAGTAGATTTGAGCAAGGAACAGATGCTCTAGATATCGCAGAAAGTGGTGTAGAAAATGCACTACTTCGCTTAGATCGTGACCCTTCTTATACTGGAGAGACACTCAATGTGGGTACAGGGACAGTAACCATTTCAGTGAGTCTTGGTAATCCAACTATTATTACCGCGACAGGATCTGCCAATCAAAATAATGCAACACGAACTATTCAAGTAAATACTGTGTATAATAATGGTGCCCTAACTGTTACATCCTGGAAGGAGCTTTACTAATGGCAAGACAAACATATCTGCTCTATGTTGAACCAGCTCGTCTGTTTTTTTACGCAGGTGCTACTGGAGCAGTGTTACAAGTACCAATTCCATGGGAAATCATGCATGACATGGAGATAACTGACAAAGAAAAATTGGCAGTCCTTCTTCAAACCTTTCTGAAAAATAATTCTATTGTTCCAGGCTCGGTAGTCATTGGTCTTTCACCACAAGTCACATTTGAAGGGACTATCTCTCCCCAACTGACAGCTGAGCAGCAAAAAGAGCAACTAGCACGTTTCTTGGATACAGTACCTTTTCAAAATGTCGCTTCCCAACTGGGAAAATTAGACAACGCTAATAAAGTCATTGCAGCAAATAAAGAAATGATCGATACCCTCAGGCACATTTTTGAAAAGCTAAAATTTTCTGTCTCTCATGCAATACCAGTGAGTGCTTTACAAGTAATGGCACCAGAACTGCAGACAAATTTAGATATGGGAACTATTTTGAGTAAAGCGGATCTCGCCCATCAATACAATTTAATTTCTCAATCTCCTGCTCCGGCACAGCAAAGTCCAAATGCACCCAAAACACCCCCTCCACCGATCATGAAAAATAAGCAGACACTGACGTTAATCGCAGTCTTTGGCGTATTAATGATTGTACTCGTCATTATGGTATTTACTGTACTTATCCCACAAAGCCAACCTGTAAAGAAGCCACCGCTCAGTGCACTCCCTGCTGTCCCTACTCCAACTCCAATTAGTATTGCAAGTCAATCCGCCCAACTCAAGCCAGTAGTTACCTCAACAGTAGTTCCTCATTAATAAACTCTTCTTAAAGTCATTTTGAACGTATAAGAAGTAGTTCTATATTGAGAGAAATTAAATAAAGTGCGTATCTTCTCTCTTTGCATGAAACAAAGAGCGTTAAGCTTTTCTAAATTAATGAGTCAGGGGGATTCTCTACACACTTGTTAGAGAGGGGGTGAAATCACTCGACGAATTAACGAGGAAAAGTAGCTCGACTTTCTTTGCAAAAACTTTTTGGTTCTTTTTGAAAAAGGAATAGAAAAAGAATTTTTAAAATCTTTTGTCAAAAAATTTTCTAAAAATATCTGGAAAATACTTAGCCATGACACAGAAATTTTTCATTATTAAAATTTCGTAAGATTTTTCTACAGGATAATTTTACGCACAAAAATGCTTATTGACAACATATTTTTTTACATGCTAATGTAGATATAGAGTTAATTTAAAAGTTATGACATCTGCCCGACAAACAATTAAAAATCAACAAGGTTTCACCCTCATCGAACTTCTTGTCGTTATCGGAATTTTAGCAGTTCTCCTTGCAATTACGCTTATCGCTATTAATCCAGCACGACAATTTGCACAAGCAAATAATACAAAAAGAAATAGTGACATCAATGCAATATTGAATGCGATTGGTCAATATGCTGCAGACAATCATGGTACATTACCAGCACAATCAACTGCTGGAGGAGCAAAAGCTTTGAATGCAACGAATTGTCCAACAGCTACTCCTTGTGCTATAACTGGAGTTATTGGAGCAGGAAATGTTGATCTTTGTCCAGATCTAGTTACAAATTATTTAGCAGCTTTACCTTCAGACCCACTCACAAATAATGGCACACCTGTTCAAACCTGCAATGCTACTTATACAACAGGCTACACTGTATCAGTAAGTGCAACCAACAATAGAGTTACAGTAAATGCTCCAGCAACTGAGATTCCTCCAGCCACAGCAGCGCTGACAGTAACTCGCTAACTCGATTAACATGAACGAGAAAAGTGTAAAAGCAATAATTTCCCTCCTGATAGTATTAATTTCTTTTTCTCTTTTTATGATCTTCTATAATAACCAAGAGAATCTGACTTCCCCATCAGTTTTCCCAATGTTTATGACACTTGCAGTTGTTGCAGCAGGACTTCTCGTCTCGCTCGTGTACTTAGTTAATAATAGTAAGCACCATGTCGCTAAGTCAGTTGCTAAGAAAGCCTCTAGCCCCTCAAAGAAAAAGAGAAAATAGTTCTTTTTTCATTGACACCATAACCATTCCCTGATATCGTTTTTGTAGAGAGAATTTATGAGAGCCTTGCTGAAAAAGATTTCCCAACCATGTAACCAACTAACTGTTGGCGCACTTTTCTTTATTCTTTTCAGCTTTCTTGCCAATACCTTTCATGAGAAATACCCAGATGAATTCGATAATATTCTCGGAGGGTGGTTTGTTATTCATGGTCATCCTCTCTATACAGGCTTTTTTACCCACCATGGACCGGTAGCGTATCTTCTTGCCGGAATAATTGAAATTTTTACTAGACGATCATTTGTTGCTTTTCGTATAGTCTATGCTCTTTTTCTTTTTGTTTTCTCTAGTGGCATCTATCTTTATTTTAAAAAAAGATTTGATGAAGTCAGTACTCGATTTTATCTTTTATTTCTTGTCTTCATTGGTCTTTCTACAACCTACTTCTGGGGTCATATGTTGCTCGCAGACTCACTTTCATCATTTTTGCTTACTCCAGTAGTGTTTCTCTTAACGCTTCTTACTCTAGAGAAGAAAAATCTTATGACAAAAGATATTTTCTTGATTTCTATCTTGACCAGCCTAGCTACTCTCGCTGCACTCACCTACATTTATTTTGCCGCAATTGTTTATTTGTATACTTTTTTTCTTATACTCAAAGAGAAAAAGGACGTATCTCACATAGCAAAGGCAATCGGACTTATGGCAATTCCTTATGGTATCTTTCTTATCTATTTTCTCCTAACAGGCAGTCTTACTGCATACATTACTCAAGCGATTATTTTTAATGGCAAATATTATGCCTATACCTATCCTGGTATTGGGCAAGGTCAATTTCTTAATCCATTCAAACAAATAGTTATTATTAGTCATGACTTCTTTATTAATTTTTACTTACTCCTTCGACAAGTAAAAGATTTGAATGTGAATTTTCCTTTTAATATCACTCTTGCAGTTGCTGATGTCGGATTTCTTATCTATCTTTGCCTAAGGAAAAAATTTAGTCTTGCACTATTTTTCTATTTACTTCTTACTTTTGCGAATGCGAGAAGTAATCCTCTTACATCAGGTGAAACAGACTACCAATCAGCAGTCTATATTACACTTTCTTTTGCTTCTTTAGCTTTTATTCTTTTTGCCTTCTGGGATTATCTTCAAGAGACACTAAGTCATCCAAAGCGTCTTATTGCCTCAGTAGTTTATATTATTGTCGCAATCTATGCATTCTTTGGTATTCTTTTTGTCGGACATAAATTCGTCAATCATGTGTATTTGAAATATATGCATCTTGAAGGAGGTATTAAAGATACGCCACACATAGCACCAATTCTTAATTCACTCACAACAAAGAATGATTATATTTGGATAGGGCCATTCTCTTTTGAAGAGTTGTGGTATAGCAATGCAAAAGTTCCATCCAATTTTATTATTCTTTTACCAGAATTTCCTCATATTCCAGGAGTAACACAAAAAATGATGCAGGAATTTAATGAAAATAAACCGCTCGTTATTTACTTCAATCAAGATCAAGGAGTACGAGGGTATGTACCATACAACTATGCACCATTTTTCATTGATTTTCTGAAGGAAAATTATGTGACGGTAGCCCAGTATAAAAAAGGCAAAACCACATATGAAAATACTATTCAGATTACAGGAGACTTGGATATCCAAAATAAGTTATTCTTACGAAAAGACCAAGCAGATGTATTGATACAAAAGATGCTGCAATTAGGATATATTCATCAGAAAGAAAAATAATTATGGCTACCGAATTAGCAACATTTGGAGGAGGATGCTTTTGGTGCACCGAATCAATTTTTAAAAGACTCAAAGGGGTTATTTCTGTCACTTCAGGCTACTCGGGTGGTACAACAGATAATCCAAATTGGGAAAGTGTCCATACTGGTACTACTGGACATGCAGAAAGCATCCAAATAGAATTTGACCCATCAATTATTCCTTTTGAAAAATTGTTGGACATCTTCTGGTATAGCCACAACCCAACAACACTTAATCAACAAGGAGCTGATAAAGGTACCCAATATCGCTCTGCAATTTTTTACCATAATGACAAGCAGAAAGAGATCGCAGAAAAATCAAAAGAAGAGTTTGCTCATTCGGGTAAATATCAAGATCCTTTGGTGACGGAAATAACTCCCTTTACCAATTTCTATCCAGCTGAGGCAGAACAACAAAATTTTGAGGAAAAATATTCCAATTCTCCCTACTGCTTTTTAGTGATAGATCCAAAAATCCAAAAGCTCATGAAAGAATATGGCAATGACGTAAAAGAGGAGTATAAGTAATTACTTTTTGCCAACAAATTGCCAGCAGTTACCTTCTGGGTCAAGAAAAGTACAGAAGTATACTTGATTGTCAGGAGTTGAAAAAGGTGCTAAAAATGGCTTGGCAACTATAGTAACTTCTGGAAGATCTTTTATTTTTTCATACCAATGCATGACGCCTTCTTCTGGATACAGGTTAAATAAATGTCTGAAATTTTCCTTGGCTTTACCTTTCACTTCTGAATGCTTCCCAAGCCAGACATTCAAATCTCCCACAACATGCATCATATATCCATAGTCTCCTGGGATATCAAGATGATTAAGCAGTTCAAATCCCAAGACGTCGCGATAAAAAGGCATGAGCGTATCTGGATTTTCTGAATAAATAAGAATTCTATAGTTAGTAAATGCCATACAGTCTATATAACAAAAATTTAACCAAAGGTAAAGGTGAAAAGTTGAATTCCCGGCCCAAATTCCAGTTGGAGAGTATGTTCACCCGCTTTGCCATGAAGATTGACTAAGTGATACAAGCGCTGTGAATCAACACTTACAGTACTTCCCTTTATATCTTCACCTGCATTTTCTGAAGTTATTTCTTTGCTATCGAGCAAAACATGAACACTTCCATTCTTTTGATTGCCAGGACCCACCACCATATAGACGTTATTTGCTGTGAATTGATACTTCACAACTGCACTTGCTCCTGCTTGTGCATATTCATTGAGAATATTCCATCCACCACCAAAAGCAAACGTATTCAAAGGTACTGAAGTGGGGAGAGTAAAAGTCTGAATTCCAGTTGGAAGTGTTCCATTAGAAAAGAAATATGCCATACGGGATGCTCCAAAATAAGTCTCTGGCGATATCTCCTCATGGGGTGTTTGATCTGGCATATTTTCTATATTAGTAGCTACTTTTTGACCTGCTTCTTTAAGAAGTTGTTGAATTGCCTTTTCACTTTGATCATATTCTCCCTCTCCAAAATGAGTCCTTCTCACATTACCTTGTGCATCAATAAGATATTCTGCTGGCCAATACTCATTGGAATAATTTGTCCAAGTAGTGTAGTTGTTATCCTGCCCTACTGGATAATGAATACCAAATTGTTTAATTGCATTTTCAACATTCCCTGTATCTTTTTCAAAGGCAAATTCCGGAGTGTGTACTCCTATCACTACAAATCCCTTATCTTTATATTTGTCATACCACGCAGTCACATGAGGAAGCGTTCGAATACAGTTAATGCAGGTATACGTCCAGAAATCAACCAACACCACTTTTCCTTTCAAATCTTTGAGAGAAAGCGATTTATCAGTATTGAGCCATTTAGTAATTCCAACAAAATTCGGAGCAGAATAATTTGTATTGAAAAGAGCATTTGTATTAAATAAATGACTGCCCTGTTGATTGCGAATTTGTTGCAGTTGATTGGTTACAACATCGCTACTTTCAATGCCATTTAAAAAGTGTTGATATGAAGGGATCATATCCAACAATTTTGCCTCAACAACTTTATCATAATTAGTCACAATGCCAAATGCAGCCAAAAGCAAAATGAAGCCAAATACTTGTTGGATTTTCCCAAGGTAGGGAGAAAAAATACGCGATTTGGTGAGAAGCCATTTCCCCCCAAAGTAAAAAAGAACAAGGGAATTCCAACACCGATAATATAGACAACTGTCACAAGAATAATCTCAATTGACACCTTTTGTGTTGAGGCAAGTGTTGCAATAGTGGCAAGAATTGGCCCTGCACATGGTGTCCATATAATTCCTAATGTCAAACCAGTCAAAAATCCTCCCCCAAATCCATTTGTCTTGTCTTGTTTTATCCCTATTGATCCACTCAACCTACTTACCATTGCTTCAAGGCGTGCTGAAAAAGCAGGTATCAAAAGTGACAAACCAAGAAGCGCAATGATTGCAACAGCAAGATAGCGCAAAATATTCGGATCAAAAGGGATAATATGAATGATATAAGTCAGAAAAAGTGTCAGGAGTCCAAAACTTACACAAATGCCTATGGTTATTCCAAGAGGCTTTCTGTGTCCACCTGTTGTTGTACTAGATAACACAAGTGGTAAAAGTGGCCAAATACACGGTGCTGCAATTGTGATAAGCCCTGACAGAAATGCAAGAATGAGGAAAAGAAGCATATCTCTATTACACATCTATCGAGGCTAAATTGCAATACATATCTTACGTAATTCCTGTCTAACTTTTATTTGCTTACAACACTGACAACCTATTATCCTTATTCATAATTCTTTATATGGCAAAATCCCCATCTAACAACAATACTCTGTTTACTCTTGAATTACTTGGTGGTGGAGGTTTGCTGGTTTTGGGATTTCTTGCCCTCAATTATCAGCTCTTTACCGGTCTTCTTGCTACCTCGCTTTTTGGATGGATACTCCTTTTGGGAGGAATTGTTGGAATCGTTGTCTCATTTGGTACACGGAATTGGGGCGGATTTTTTCTTTATCTCATGACTGGTATTCTCAGCTTTGTGGCAGGAGCAGTCATTATTGCCAATCCTACAGAATCTCTTGCAACGATTACAGGTATTATTTCCATCATTTTAATTGCAGGAGGAATTTTCCGTTTTGTCACTGCACTTCTTATGCGATTTCCTCATTGGGGGTGGTCATTTGCGTATGGCCTTATTTCACTAGCACTTGGAGTTGCAATATGGAGACATTGGCCAACATCAAGTATTTACTTTATTGGTCTTTTTATTGGACTAGAATTTATTGTCAGCGGTCTTTCAACACTCTTTACAGCAATCTCCAACAGACATGTCACTTCAACACGAATGGCTTACTAACTATTTTTTCTTCAGAGGAATAATAACTACAGCAAGAAGTGAAGATAAGCAAGTAACAAGCCACCCAATCTTTGTCACTATTAATAAATTAGCTTCTCTTTTTTCTACTTCTCGCAGAGATCTGCCCACTAGTACATAACCATTTATATATTTTGTAACTACTGCTGCACTTCTCACACCACTTTCTGGTTGCCACGTAAACTTATCCTCTCCTTGATTTTTTGTGTAAGCAAATACGCCTTCCGGAATTGTTGGAATTTGTCCATGTAATATCGTATTTCCAGAAATAAATTTACCATTTGCGTCAAAAATCATAAGGAAAGGTGATAGGCTCTCTGACATTTCTATTTTTTGAGAAGGAACAATTGAAGCAATTTCCTGATGCTCAGACAAACTTTTCGCTGTATCTTCTGCGATTTGAATTTGAGGGTCGTTTGCTCCTTGTCTGTAGAGTTGTTGGGCAGAAACATAGATAAGTCCTGATAGAAATGTTATGACAATGCCAAGTGGTATCCAAAGAAGTAATTTTTGTAACACAATCGCAGTATAACACGACTTGGACAGGGCATGCATGGCTGGGCCTTCCCAACCATGCATGTCATTTATTCAACAGTTAATGTACCGACCTGACCCATTTGCTTGTGGTTACCCACAGCGCAGTAATATTGGAATGTTCCGACTTTGTCAGCAACAAATTGGACTGTTGAGGTGTCTCCATCTCGAGTAAGAGGCCCCCTTACATTGAATGCATCAATTGAAAAATTGTGCATCATACTGACTGCATGGAAAACAATTTTTACTGTCTGACCCTTTTTCACTTTAATTTCACTTGGTTTAAAGTAAAAGGAACCTGCTTCGATATTCACAGTCACTGTATTTGTACTATTATCTGTTGTCATAGATGGCGTTGCAGAACCTGTTGCTGCTACAGTTGGTGAAGTGTGAACAGGCATATTGGTCATATGTTCTATAGCTTCATTTTTCACTTTATGCGCTGCTTTCTTTGCAACATATAAAACTCCTCCTGCGACAACTAAAACAACAAGAATAATTGCGGCTATAAGCATAGGATTGACCGAACTTTTTTTTGCTTCTTGTATCGTTGATTCTTCCATTTTTATTCACCTCTCTTTCTTAGATATAACATCTACAAATAATTTCAGAGACTGTAGCTTATGAATTACGGTCTCTTTTTATCCTTACATACCAGTTGGTCTTCGCATCATTGTTGGATTCAATTGGATATTTTGTGCTGTCACACTTCCATCACTATTTGTCGTACCAAATACAGCAACTTTTTCTCCTGCCTTCAAATCACTTGCAGAACCTGTTGCTTGCTTATTGATGGCTGTTGTAGCTGAAAGTAAAACAATCTTACTACTTCCATCTGGCATTTTAACAGTAATAGATTTCTCATCTTGACTGATAATATCTCCTGCTACAATTCCTCCAGAACCATTTGCACCAAATCGTCTTTGAAATTGCCCGTAAGCGAATTGAGCATTTCTTCCTCGCTGCATTTTTTGATATTGCATACCTCCGAAAAATCCTGCTCCAGCTGCTATAACAACAACAACAATCGTTATAATCCACATTTTATTTTTCATTTTTCTCTTCACCTCCTTTCAAAAAATAGTCGTACACTGCTTTTGATATTTTTCCTATTGTGTCATTGGCATCATATGAATTAGTACTTTTACTTAAAACAACAATTATATAGGGTCCATTTGGAGCGTACACAATTCCCGCATCATGAGAGAAAGAATCCAACTCTCCTGTCTTATGAGCAATCACGGTATTACTTGGTAAATATTTAGGTAACTTTTCCTTGAATTGTTGGCTTTTCAATAAATCAATCATGTAACTCGTTGACGATGGATTTCCCAATTGTCCCTTATACAGCTTTTCTAGAAAAAGGCTAACATCAGATGCTGTTGAGACAGGAACACCATTTGTGCCACCTAGGTGTGAATAGCTTAATTTGTTATCAGTAAGAAATTTTGAGATTGCTTCTTCACTTATTTTTTGTGTCAAAAGAAGCGCTGCATAATTATGTGAAATAGTAACCATTTGTGTGAGTGCATCGTTGACAGAGAGAGTTATTGTTCCATCGGTCAAATCTGCATCTTCACTTGCAATGTGAAATTCCTGATTGAGATGATCTACGTCATCGCTTAGTATTTCATCTTTTTGTATTTTTCCTTTTTCTATTTCCTGAACCACTGTACTCATAACCCACAATTTATAAAGACTTCCTGTTGCAAAATATTTCCCACTATTAAAACCATATGATTCTCCTGTTTTGAGATTTTTAATATAAATTCCAAAGGTACCACTTTTACTTTTGAGTACTTGTTGTACAGCATCTTGTAGCGAATGCTGGCCTTCTTTTTTCTGTGTATGTGAGTGAAAAATCCACACCAATCCTACTCCACATATAACAAGAACGAGGAGAATTAAAAGTCTTTGTAATACCTGTTGGGATCTTCTTCGACGTATCATTCGTATCGTAAAGCCTCTATTGGCTGTAAATTAGCTGCACGTTGTGCTGGATACCACCCAAATAATATACCAATTCCTCCTGAGACAAGGATAGCTAAAATAATTGATGAAAGTGAAATAACAAATGGTGAATGACTGAAAGATGAAATAATAAAAGACGTTGCAATACCAAGGAGCATCCCAAAGATTCCGCCAACTGATGTGAGAATAACTGACTCCAAAAGAAATTGCGTTACAATAATTTGTTTTTTTGCCCCAAGCGCTTTTCGAAGTCCTATCTCTCGTGTTCTCTCAGTCACGGTTACAAGCATGATGTTCATAATACCAATACCACCTACTAAAAGTGAAATTGCAGCAATACCAGAAAGAAGTGACGTAAAGCTTCCTGTTGTTTGGGAAGCAGTATTTAAAATATCTTGTTGAGAAAAAATACTAAAATCTGCATTTGTTGGATCACTTAATTTGTGTCTTGAGAGAAGCAAATAGCCAACTTGATTTTCAGCATCTATCATCACTTCAGAACTTTTTGCTTCAAGTGCAATAGTATTCAAATAATCAATACCAAAGAGTTGCTTTTGAGCAGTTGATAAAGGCACATAGACAATATCATCTTGATTTTGGAATCCTGTTCCTCCTTTTGAGACAGTCATGCCGATAATAGTAAATGACTGACCACTGATACGGATATCTTGTCCAATTGGATCAGAACCATCTGGGAAAAGCGTACTTGCCACCTGAGGCCCAATAACAGCAACTTTTGTCATACCAGTTACATCTCGATCGGTAATAAAGGCTCCTTCATCCATACTAACTTTATGGACTATTAGATATGGAGCGGTTGCACCAATAACTTGCACATTCGTATTTGTCTTTACTGTTGCAACTTGAAGACGTTTTGATACTTCTGGAGAGACATTTTGAATGGTAGTTACTGATGGATTTGCTTTTATTGCATTTGCATCATCGAGAGTAAGTGTTGTTCCACCTCCAAGAGCACCTCTCACGCCATTCGTATTTTGCGCACCAGGAATAACGGTGAGCAAATTTGCGCCGAGGGATTGGATTTGAGATTGGACTTGTTGTTGTGTTGCTTGCCCTAATGAGATAAGAGCAATGACACTGCCAATACCAATGACAATACCGAGAATGGCAAGTCCTGTTCGAAGCTTATTGATAGTGAGTGTTGACAGACTTTCTAGTACTAATTCCATTATAAAATGATTGCTCCTTTCTTTGCTTTTTTCTGATGAGGATTTTTCTTGTCAGATAATACATTTCCATCACGAATCGTAATAATCCTCTTTGCATGATCTGCTATATCCAGCTCATGAGTAATCATGACAATAGTATGCCCCTCCTTTTCATTAATCTCTTGGAAAATTGCCATGACCTCTTCGGCTTGTGCGGAGGCAATGTTGCCTGTTGGTTCGTCAGCAAGTAAAATGCTTGGATTCATCGCAAGTCCTCTTGCAATAGCAACACGTTGTTGTTGACCTCCTGAAAGCTGATTAGAGTAGTGTTCCATCCGCTCAGAAAGTCCCACCATCTTTAGATATTTTTTTGCTTTTTCTATACGCTCTTCATAAGGGATACCTGCATATCGCATCGGAAGCATTACATTTTTGAGAGCTGATGTTCGAGGAAGTAAATTAAATGCCTGAAAAATAAAACCTATTTTTCTATTACGAATATCTGCTAAAGAATCATCGGTGAGCTTACTTACTTCTTCACCATCAAGTGTATAAGTCCCAGATGTGGGTGTATCAAGTGCTCCAAGGATATGCATAAGTGTTGACTTACCGCTTCCTGAGGGGCCCATGATAGCAACAAACTCTCCTTTTTTTATATTGAAAGAGACATCATGGAGTGCTTCTGTCTCAATGGTGCCACTCTTGTAGATTTTCTTGATATGACTAACATTTATCATTGTCCACGTCTAAATACTGCATTTCCGCCGCCAAATCCTCCGCCAGCTCGAAATCCACCAATACCTGTTCCACTAAATGGAGAACTTGTTGCACCACTACTTCGTGTTGTATTAAGGATACTCGTCACAACAGTATCTCCTTCAGAAACTCCAGATGTTATGACTGTCTCTGTATCATTTGCATCTCCCGGCGTAACATCAACTGATTGAAGCTGTCCATTTTTAAGAAGTCGTATTGTTGTACTTCCTCCCTGAGATTGAAGCGCAGTGGATGGAACCAATAGTACATTATCAGTAATAGCAGTAATAATTTTTGCACTAACAGCCATATTGGGATAGATGGTATTTGCTGCACTATCAAGAGCAATAATTGCTGGATATGTGGTAACACCCGAGCTGACAGATCCGGTGGTATCAATTGAAAGCACTTTCCCAGTAAATGTCTTATCAGGGAATGCATCCAAAGTAAGAGTCACTTTCTGCCCTGCTTGGACTTTTGTTACATCGATTTCTGATAAATTGACTGTTGCTTGGATTTGACTATTTGCAAGACTAATTGTTCCAACGGTCTGAGATGAATTTGTATTGGAATTAGCAGAATTGTTATTAGAATTCTGAGATGTTCCTCCCATAAGAGGAAGACCAACACTGAGGGATAGACTATTTACTGTACCTGTCGCAGGGGATGTGATTTCTGGTGAAATCTGTTGATAGGAAAGCCATGCACTCGTAAGATTTGCCTGAGCTTGTGCGATAACATTTTGTTGATTTTTATATGCTGCTTCTGCTGCCAACCATTGTGCATTTTCCTCAATATATGTTGGATCATCTGTTGGCAAGTTACGTGCAACAGCATCATTAATAAATTTTTGATTGGCAACAAATTCTGCCGATTGCAATGTATACAAATTTGTATTTGCACTATCGACTGCATTTTTAGCTTGCAAATAAGATGCCCATGCTGACGCCTGCTTCTGTTGTGCATTCTGATCAAGAGAAATATCTGCTATTTTTTCTCCTTGGGTAACCGAATCACCAGGTTTGACATAAACATCTGTCACAACACCACTTGCACCTGTGGTAATGGTGGCATTACTACCAGATGAAATGGTACCTGATGCAGAGACTGTGGTAACAAGAGTCCCTTTTTCTACAGTTGCTGTTTGATATTGAGGAGATTGTTGTGCAGAACTTACCTTTGTCCAAATGAAAAATCCCAAAACAATAAGAATAATAGCTGCTATTGCCATCTGCTTCTTACTAAGATGTTTTATTTTCTCAAAAATAGTTCTTAACATGATTTTATTAACTCTAATAGATATAACTGAGAATTAGCTTAAATTTATTCAACAACAACCGGCAATGTAATCGTGAAGGTTGTTCCTTTATTGAGGGTACTTTTAACAGATATCGTTCCATTATGTAAGTCGACAATTCTTTTGGCAATAGCAAGGCCAAGTCCATATCCTGGAATTTCCTGCTTTGTACGAGATTTGTCTGCTCGATAAAATCTATCAAAGATATGAGGAATATCATCTTCTGCTATACCTTTTCCAGCATCTTGGACTCGAATAACAATATGTCCATCTGTTTTCTTGCCTTCAATAGTTACTTTTGTATTTTCAGAACTATATTTAATTGCGTTATCAAAAAGAATAGTAAATAACTCAGTCAGACCCTTCTCCTCACCAATAATTGTGCTACTTGGTACTTTTGATATAAGAGTAATGTGTTTGGTCTTGGCAAGGGGTTCTACTTTTTCTTTTGCGTGCCTGACAACATTTGTTAATAAAATTTTTTGCTTAATATGCTCTGGCACAGGTTTTTGATATTGAGAGAGCTTAATGAGCTCATCTGAAAGAACCTGCAAGTGCTCTACCTCTTCCAAGTTACTTTGTAGTGTTCCTTTTGCTTGTGATAATCCCAATCCTTTATCTCTTAAAGTTACCTCTATAGCAGTCCGAAGAGCAGTGAGTGGTGTATTTAATTCATGAGATGCATCTGTAATAAATCGATTTTGTTCATCAACCATATCCTGGATTGGTCGAAGTGTTCGCCCTGCAAGAAAATATCCTGAAAGTGCAGACAAAACAAAAATAATAAGATTGACACCTAAAAGACTTTCTATAACACGCATTTTTGCTTGCTCAATAACCTCTGGGTCAGGAGTAACATGTGAAGGAAGTTCATCAAGTTCCCAGGGAGGACGGGTAATTTGTTGCATTTGATATCCAGGGTGATCAATTCGGTACTTTTGCATACGCAGTATTCGATCAAATTCATTTGTTGCACCAAAATAAATAACAGCACTAAAGGCAATACTAATTGCCATGATAATAAGAAGATACCAAGCGGTTAATTTGAGACGTGTTGAATGAAACATTTATTCTTTCTCTCCTATTTTATACCCAAAGCCGCGTATTGTATGAATGAGAGGTTTTTCTTTTGGAAAAGGCCTGTCAATTTTTGCTCGAAGATACCCAATAAATACCTCAACTGTATTTGGCAAAATATCCGCATCATAATTCCAAACATGACTGATAATCTGTTCTTTGGAGACTATTTTATTGTGATGTCTCATCATATATTCAAGAAGAGCAAATTCTTTTGCAGACAAAACAATCCTTTTTCCACTCCGCACTACATCAAAGGTATCGGTATCTAAAGATAAATCGACAACTTCAAGTCGATGCCTTGTCATACCAGAAGGTCGTCTTGTCAGTGCCTTTACTCGGGCAAGTAATTCCTCAAATGCGAATGGTTTTGTTAAATAGTCATCTGCTCCTGCTAAAAGTCCTTCTACTTTATCCTGAACTTGTGTTTTTGCCGTAAGCATGAGGATTGGGGTATGTTTGCCTTCTTCACGAAGTTGCTGACAAATAGCAACACCATCTAGCCCGGGGAGTAATCTATCTAGAATAAGAACATCATAGAGGCCTTCTGAAGCAAGATCGTATCCGGTTTTACCATCATAGGCAATGTCGACAACAAAATGCTCTTGTTCAAGGCCTTGCTTGATAGAATGGGCAATTTTATGTTCATCTTCGACAAGGAGGATTTTCACATTGTGATTATAACAGCAATTTGCTGAAAATCTCCTGAAAATGTTTTACTACAGCTAGGTGTTTACAGATCAGAGTAATTTTTCTATAGTAAAGATAGTCTATGAAACACGAGCATATTTTATCGCTTTCTGAAATAGAATCCCACTTTCCATCACCTATTAATACCAACGAGGTTCACAAGAAGAAACTTTCATCGTCAAATAAAATAGCTCTTCTTGTTACTAACCATGTTGGCACGATGGGATTTTTTCTTATTGTAGTCATGTGGATTGCCTCTTGGGTTGCCTGGAATACTATTATTCCTCAGGAATTTCGCTTTGATCCATTCCCTGCATTTGTCCTTCTTCTTTTTCTCACTAATATTTTAGGTCTTCTTTTGATGCCTCTTATTATGGTAGGACAAAACATACAAGGCAAACATGCCGAGCTTCGTTCAGCATACGATTATGAAGTCGATAAAAAATCAGAAAAAACAATTCAAACTATTTTGCTGCATTTAGAGAATCAAGAAGAAATACTGAAAGACCTACAAAATCGCCTCGACAAATTAGAGAAAAAAAGAAAGTAATACACTACTTTGCATTGAAAGCTTGTGACACCTTATTAATAGTATTCCAATTTCTTGTCGTGATATTTTTGCCAAATGTTTTTTCTAAAAGACGCATCATATCAGTTGTCCCTGCCCCTTCAGTAAGAGTAACTGCAATACAAATTTCATTAGAGGTCAAACGGACTACTTGAAATGCTTTATCAAATGATACTTCAAAGAGAGAATTTTCTGAAAGAAATGTGATGTAGAGTCTTGTCTCAGGCGTAACTGCAATGGCACTGAAAGGATCAGCAGCAACTATTTTTTCTATTTCTTCTTTTGTTCGGATGATTACTGGAATACTATAGCCAAATTTTTTGAACAAATGAGCGGCAATATCATGCTGTAATGCATCCTTATTGGTTGATCGACTCTCAAACAGAACATTTCCACTGGCAAGAATTGTTTGGACGTTTTCCAAACCAATTTCTTCAAATGCTTTTTTGAGATCTTCCATTTTTATGGTATGTCCACTTAGATTAATCCCTCGAAGAAAAGCTACATAGAAATGTTGATTCATCTTGCTACTATTATAGATCACAAGATAAGAAAAATACGCCATAATAGCGAGATAAATTGCTATAAGGTATATTTTGTGACTCAGATCCTTGACAATGAATAAGCATTACTGATTTACTAAAAGTGAAGGTAATTTTTTACCGCCTATTAGTTAGTGATTTTATTGCCGTGATTAGATTTATTGGAACTGCCCAAAGAGGGAAACAATCTCTTTTATACTACAGCCAGAATGAAGGAGGATATGACTATCTCAAAGTTACTTCAAGTCATGATGGCTTTACTTTTTCTGACAAATCCACCTATGTCTTTGTCTTTGATCTAGAACAAAAAGAGACACAAAATTATGATTGGAAAAGTGTCAGAATTACCAAGCAAGATTCACAATATCTCCTCACCTATAATACAGATGGCAAATTATCTGCTGCATTCTCATCTGATTTAGTCCGCTGGCAGCAAACAGGAGAAATTGAAGGTATTTCTGAGACAGCAACCGTTGTCTCGGATTTCATGCATAACAATCAATATGTTATGTATTTTGGTGATAAAGATATTCGCATTGCCTATTCTTCAGACCTTCAGCATTGGACAGTTCAGGACGAAACATTACTCAGCCCTAGAGATGGATCTTTTGATAGTTCTAATTTAGAAGTTGGTAATGCATTTGAGCTGGAAGATGCAATTCTTGTCACCTATTATGTTAAAAAAGAAGTTAATGGACAGGACAGATATTTTGTAGGTGCTGCCTATTTTGACAAGACTAACCCATCAGTATGCCTCTGGCGATCTGAATTGCCACTGTGGGAACAAGCCAATCAGCTCCAAGGAGAGAAGCTTATGCCACTTGGATCTGTCATCATGCATGATGAATTAGTCTTTTATTGGGTACTCAATGAGAATACAATTTTTGCTGTATCTACTCAAATTCCAGAAATTCGAGATATCCCTGAAAGCAAGGCCTTTTCTGTCCTGGTGAAGAAGTTCCACAAGAATCCTATTATTGCCCCTCGACCTGAAGTCCCATGGGAATCACGAGCAACATTTAATAGTGCAGCACTTTATGAAGACGGGAAAGTGCATTTTCTTTACCGTGCACTTGGCGATAAGGATTTATCAGTCCTTGGCTACGCAACAAGTAAAGATGGTCTAACAATTGATCACCGATCTGACATCCCAGCATATATTCCACGTGAACCATTTGAGACTCCTGGTGGAAATGCCTTCAAAACATTCGCTGATCATTTTGCATCCGGAGGAGGGTATGGTGGAGTAGAGGATCCACGTATTACAAGAGTTGAAGACAGAGTCTATCTGACCTATGTTGCGTTTGACGGTGCTACACCACCTCGTGCTGCAATGTCTTCTATTCATATTGATGATTTCTTGGAAAATAATTGGGAGAGATGGGATACTCCAAAATTAATTTCAGCACCTGGTATGGTAAATAAAAGCGCCGTTGTCTTACCACGAAAAGTAAATGGGAAATATGTAATGCTTCACCGGGTTTATCCAAATATTTTAGTTGATTATCTTGATAACTTAGAATTTGATGAATATTTGCAAGGACACTATTTCATCCCACCACGAAAAAATTTCTGGGATAGTAAGAAAGTAGGAGCTGGTGCTCCACCAATTGAGACAAAAGATGGATGGCTTCTTATTTATCAATCAGTTGGCTATCAAGATCCGTCTCGATATAAAATTGGTGCCATGATGCTTGATATCAACAATCCAGCAAAAGTATTGTATCGAACGCACATGCCAATTATTGAACCTGTTGAACCATACGAAAATAATGGATTTAAATCAGGTGTTGTGTATCCTTGTGGTGCTGTTATTATGAAAGATAAGTTATACATTTACTATGGCGGCGCAGATTCGTATGTAAATGCAGCATCAGCAGATATAGATACTTTTTTGGATGAAATGAAGCACAATCAAGAACCAAAATTAACGACAGTAACCAGCGGATTATTTAATTAAATTATGGCAACACTAACACGTATCCCCGATAATCCGATACTCATACCAAATCCTGAACAAGAATGGGAACATGATGGTGCATTTAATGGGTCTGTTGTCTTTGTGAACGGGGTTTACCACATGGTCTATCGCGCACTTTCCATGCCCCGCGAGCAAAATGGTGTCCACATGCAAGTTTCATCAGTTGGATACGCAACAAGTACAGATGGCGTACATTTTGGTGAGCACCGACAACTTATTGCTCCTTCTGAAGATTGGGAAATATATGGTTGCGAAGATCCACGTATCACCTATATGGATGGGAAATTCTATATTTTCTATACTGCCCTTTCTGTCTATCCATTTGCAGCGTATGGTATAAAACTTGCTGTTGCTATCTCACATGATATGCAGACGTTTGAGAAGCATCCTGTAACAACATTTAATTCAAAAGCAATGGCACTTTTTCCAGAAAAAATTGGTGGCAAGTATGCTGCTCTTCTTACCATGAATACTGATATGCCACCTGCAAAAATTGCACTTGCAACATTTGACCGGGAAGAAGACATTTGGTCTCCTGCTTACTGGGCACAGTGGTATGAAAATGCCAACAACCATATTCTCCATTTACTTCGCGATATGCGAGATCAAGTTGAATTAGGTGCGCCACCTATCAAGACCGAATTAGGGTGGGTCGTCGTCTATTCCTATATTAAAGACTATATGTCAAATGATAAAAAATTTGGCATTGAGGCAGTACTGCTCGATTTAGAAAATCCTCTGAATGTTATTGGAAGGACACAACTTCCTATGCTTACCCCAGAAGAACCATATGAAAAAGAGGGGATTGTCCCCAATGTCATTTTCCCATCAGGGGCACTAGTCCAAAATGATAGACTATTTGTTTATTACGGAGCAGCTGATACGCGATGTGCTCTTGCAACAGTTCATCTGAATTCCCTTCTTGATCAGATAAAACCAGTTGGTGGGACCGTTGCAACACTCTCTACATCAGGTCCTCAAAAATTTGCTCGATTTGAAGGCAATCCTATTATTACTCCAGCACTTGAGCTGGACTGGCAAGTCACTACCTTTAATCCTGCAGCAATTTATGAAGGAGGAAAAGTCCATATTCTCTACAGATCACAAACGCATGATGGGACATCTGTCATAGGGTATGCATCCAGTAAAGATGGCCTCCATATTGATGAGAATTTAGACGCTCCCATTTATACTCCGAGAGAAAATTTTGAAAAAAAATCTCATCCTCAAGGTAATTCAGGATGCGAAGATCCACGAATTACAAAAATTGGTGACCGGCTTTATATGACCTACACCGCCTATGATGGAGCCAATCCGCCGAGAGTTGCACTCACATCAATTGCCATAGCAGATTTTTTGCAAAAAAATTGGGATTGGGAGAAGCCCAAACTTATTTCTCCTCCTGGAGTTGATGATAAAGATGCATGTATTGTTAAAAAAGTACGAGGGGAAGGATATGTTGCATTTCATCGACTTGGAGATGCAATGTGGCTAGATTTCTTAAGAGATTTGGATTTTCCAGAGAAAAAATACCTCACAGGTGGTATTGTTGCACAAGCCAGACCTGATAAATGGGATAATGTAAAAATTGGCATTGGGGCACCACCTATTGAAACAGATTATGGATGGCTTCTTTTATATCATGGTGTTTCTCAACCTGGTTTTGTGTATAAAGTTGGCGCAATGCTTTTGGATTATGATGACCCTCGCAATATTCTTGCCCGAACTGATGAACCAATTTTTGAACCTGAAAAATCATATGAATTAAAGGGCCAAGTACCAAATGTTGTCTTTCCATGTGGAGCAGTTGTCATGGAAAATGTTATCTATATGTATTATGGCGGAGCAGATTCGGTTGTGGGTGTTGCAACAATGCCACTGCAAACATTACTTGATATTCTCCTTGGGAAATAATACGGTTATACTATATGGATAAAAAGCCGTTAGTATTCACGCAGAAAGTTATGAGATATTTTTCATTTGTTGTTATTCTCTTGTTTCTTTTTCTCAGCCAGTCAAGACCTCTTTTTGCCCAAGCTGCAAATACCAATACTTCTAATGTACAAGGAGCAGCCACTATGGGCGTTGCGACAATGGTCGAAGTTGATAGTAAGGATGTTAAAGATGGCAATGTCCTCTCTTCATCCAAAAAAGGAGCTATTCTTTCTACTACTCCTTATGATTCACAAGTATTAGGTATTGTCTCAAGAGATGCTGCTATTGTCTTTAGTACGCAAGCAAGTGAAAATGCAGTACCAGTTATTTCTGAGGGTATTGTCTATGTACTGGTCTCAAGCCAACAAGGAGCCATAAAAAAAGATGATCTTCTCGCTACTTCTACTA
>PRDT01000016.1 GCA_003173995.1 Candidatus Levyibacteriota bacterium
ATATCACGCTGTTCTGCTTGTGCTCTCCCTTGCATAATCAATGGCAAAACAGACACATGTGCATCCTGTGCACGTGCTGCTTCCAGATCATTAGCAAGCTGACGTGAATCTGCATCCATACGCCTCAGTGCTTCTTTTCTGCCAAACTCAAATAAATCCAGAAATTGTGCCAAATCACGTTGTCTTCTTCCAGTAACGTTAATCTGAGAAAGTGTTGAAGGAAGAGTTGGAACAAATGGTGGAAGGGGCTGTACCTCAAGCTGTAAAGAGGTACCTACTGATTTTAAGGCATCTACTGCAACCTGAGCTATCCGTTGATCTCCACCAAAGTCTGTTCGGAAAATTTGATACGGTCGTTGATCTTTCCCTGGCATTCTCAAAAATTGTACTATGAGCAATTAACCTTGTAAATAACGCACAATATAACAATTTAGACTGTTATGTTAAGAAGAAATAGCTATGGTATAATCTCCCGATGACCAATCACTTAGACACTATCTTTTCTCCAGGTCTTTATTTGGACCGGGATAAGAAGGCATTTGCATTTATTAAAGATCGTCTCCTTCATCAAGAGCCGTGTGCTGTTGTCTGCATGTACGGAAATGGAAAAGACTATCTATTTCATAATTTAGTCAAAGAATTTGAGAATTTGAAGCTTCCCTATAATTTAAAGGTACTTAATACTATCTCAGCAGACGAACTGAAAGACTTTGCTGATATGCTTCAGACAGAGATAGAGCCTACTCTTTGCATGGTCAATTTACGTATTGGAAAAGATGTCTCCTGGTTTATTGAAGTACTTGAAGAGTTGCGTGTTAAAAGAGGTCATAATTTTGTCAGCTTTGTTAACGCTTACGCTGGAGATGTGTATGATGCTCTTAGGAAAATGGAAAAGCCACTTGTTAACTCACTTGTTATTAAA
Organism: Candidatus Levyibacteriota bacterium; assembly: GCA_003173995.1. Classification (GTDB taxonomy): domain Bacteria; phylum Patescibacteriota; class Microgenomatia; order Levybacterales; family UBA12049; genus PRDT01. Next base: position 923 of record PRDT01000016.1, read on the forward strand.
GAGCTTATTCCGTATGAAGATGCTATCTATATTATTCAGGAACTATCAGAACGATTTGAATTTTACCCAACCGATGAACAGAAACACGATATCTATCAGTGGAGTTATGGCCACGTCGGACTTCTGCGCTCACTCTTTTTATTAAAGCGACAATATCCAGATAAAATCTTTGATGCAAATTTTCTTATTCACGAGCCAACAGTGCTGGAAAGACTTACTAATATTATTAATGATATTCCTGAGGGGAAAATGCAACTTTTACTTCAAAAAAAGGTCGGTATTGTGGATATGATGTTTTTTGAAAAATTTGGATATGTTACTCCTGATGGCAAATTATTTCATCCCTTGCTGGAAAAATTGATTCCTAAGCAGACGAAAAGCACAAATTCACCCTTCTCACATACCGAGATGGAGGTCCTTGCCTATTTGAAAGAGCACGCAAATGATGTTATTTCAAGAGAAGACATTGGCAAATTAGTCTGGGGAGAGGAAGAATGGGAAGATAAGTATTCTGACTGGGCAATTGGACAACTTATCTATAGACTTCGAAAAAAGCTTGAATACAGTAGTGGAGCTGGCACTATCCAAACCCAAAAGGGCAAAGGATTTATCTACAAAAATAACTAATCTTCTGGAAATAGTTCTTTTATTTTCTTTATGATAAATCGTGAAGCTTGTTTGATATTTTTATATCTCAATGAGTAGTGATAAGGATCTCCATAGCCAAAAACAAATCGCGAAACTGTGGCCCCTTCTTCTGCAATGGTAATAATCCTCTTCCTATTTTCTACTGCAACACCAAATTCAACACCCAATCCAAGGCTTGGATGTGTTACGTTAGCAACGAATAAGTCACAACGTCTTACACAATTGGTATCATATTGGAAGACTTCCCCCGCACTTGGATGATGAAGACCTAAGAAATCAAGCACAGTAGCGTGTTTGCTTATCTCTTCTCTCAGGTACTCAATATCTTTCAAAAATGACTTCGGGGCGAGTGTTAATGCACAGCCTAGATAGATTGTTGGTTTTTTCTTTCTTTGTTTTGGCATAGTGGAGACTATACAGTCAAAAGCATCAGTATGCTTGAGCATTTATATCAGGTCTATAACAAAAGTTAACAAAATTTCGTTAATTTTAATAATTATGATAGTTAAAAGTATTAGAGGTTTTTTTCCAAAAAATAGTTTAAATTTCTTTTAAATTCTTCGTAATTGCCATTATTATCTATAATAATATCTGCCATGTGAAGACATTTCTCAACTTGTTGACCATAATCTTCTTGTCCAACTCCACGATCCCGCTTTTCTAATTTTTGGAATTCTTCCAATGTCTTGGGATCCCATTCACGACCTCGGGCCTTCATCATGGCAAAGCGCTTTTCAGAGCTAGCGGTGATACCTATGACAAATGCCTGAAAATGCTTCTTAATATAGGCAACTTCTGCAGGATTGCGAACACTATCAATAACAAAATGTTGATGCGGATGTTTTTTGACCTCTTGTGTGGCTAACTCTGCCATAATGGATGAGCCAAACTTTTGTCTTAATGTATCTCCAACATCTTGTAAATTCTCACGAGTAAGAGACAAGCCCCACTCATGGGTTTTCTCCCGAATAACATCAGATAAAGAGACACAACGGTAATTTTTTTCTTCCAGAAGCTTGATAAGTGCGCCTTTGCCGCTTGCTATGGGGCCAACAACTGCGATGACTCGGTGTTTCATCAAAAAGTATTATAACACGCCGTGACAATTCCTATCTTGTAGACTATAGAATTTACCATTACCTTGACTTTTAGCTTTAAGTTATGTATTATAGGATATAATATGGCTTTACAAGAAATTGGTGGTTCCGGTCAAGGTACAACCCCAGCCTATACCATCGAACAAGCAATAGCAGATGCTGTAGTACGATTGGATGCTCCTAGACAATTGCCACCTGAAGACACAAGACAAGTACTCTCCGTCAACGGAGCTGCTACCTATGGGGAGGCGCTTATGTCTAGAGCTGAAACAAGGCACAACACATTAGTTGGAGGAGGACTCGGAGCAGTCTTTGCCCTACCTCTTGCAATCTTTCTGGCAACTCATGGGGCACCTGAATTAGCTGCAGCTGTAGTTACTATTTTTACCGCTGCTGGCGGAGCTGGTGGAAATACCCACAGACGAGGTCAAGTCTAAGCCGCACATATTATATATCGGAATGGCTATGAGCATGCTTTGCAATCTCTCTATCACGCTCATCGTGTAAAAATCTTTCTACTAAATTCCACTGTGTATCTCCAAATAGAGAACGTCCATTATCGGATGCTCGTAAATACCACGCTTGTTGATCTTTAATATCTATATAACCCGCCTTTGTCAGCTCCTCCCAGTCATCCATTGTCTGCTCAAGTGCATTACGATAAATATACGCATTTGGATAAATTGTTCTCAAAAGAAGCATCATAGCTTTTTCACTTTCTACTGGTGTTGTTGGTTTCTCAAATACAGATCTATATACCTCTCCTACCATTTCTTCTTCTGTTCTTCTGGGATATAAATCTTGTAACATACGTGTGCGATATAACATTGGCCCTATTGAAACCCAAAGAGCTGGTAAATTACTAATGTATACTTCTTCTCCATGCATTACAGGGTCATGAAGTCGAGAAGGAATAATCATCAACTGTCTTACTAATTCCATTGGAGTTTGAGGCATTCCATCATGAGCTCTTTCTATACGTCTTCTTGGAGTTAAAGAAACAGCTACAGACGGCCTTGTAAGGACTGGTAATCCATCCAGAGATGCTGGTGGCCACGTATCAAATTGTCTATCTGCTGCCATATTTGGAAGGATTATAGTACTTTTAGTAGAAAAGTCAACACTATAAGACTTTTAAGTATTTCTCTTCTCGGTAGCTAGAACCTTAAGCAAGAGTAACTCGTGGCGTTGCAGCTGCTCTTCGTTTTGCCGCTAATTGCAAGCTCTTATGATGACCAATTGCCATTTCATGCTGATCATATCCATACAGAAGGGGTGCCAAATCCCCTGCTTCAGCACGAAATGTATTTCTTTGCCAAAAAGCACTGACAGGATTGGATGCTTCAGAAGATAATCGTTGTGCTACTTGATGAGTAAGTGCAACGTATTCGACTGCATGAGGTGCAAGTGCGTGAAGAGCAGCTTGGCTTGTCTTTGGATTGCCCAAATCATCCCAGAAATGAAGTGCACCTTGAGGGCCAAATTTTACTACAGCCATTTTCCACAAAACTCCCCTGTGCATATTACCTCTTTCTGAGAATGGATTGTCCCAAACAGCAGTAAGGGACTCATGAGCATCACCATGCAATGCTGTTGCAGCCTCTACTGGATGAGGAAGACGCATATCAGTTACCGCAGCAAGACGCTCTGAAACGAGATCCAAAGCAGGACCAGTCTCATCGATAAGAGGAGGCCATTGTTCAAGTGGAGGGAGATGTGCAGGATACTCTCTTTGTGGTCCTGGCAAAACAGGCAGTCCTTGCCATGGACCATTTCTATAATCTTCTTGTAATGCAGCCATATTGAATGCTAATTATACTCGAAATCTTGCAGATGGTCAACACTATAAGACCTCCCATTCGTTAGCTTGCAATTTATGGTTTTTCTAACTACAATTGCCATCGTGAGCCTGGAAACCAATAGATCAGACGCCTCTGCTGTGGAACAACAAAAACCTCCTCGTTTTCTCCAAGTGCATCATCAACGAGCTATTTTACGCCATATGGTTAAGGGAAGTTCTCTTTCTTCTCTCGTACAAGATGAAGGATTTATGACTTCTTTTCAGCCACATGAGATTGAATTATTTTGGAATATAACTGCACAAATGAAAGAGCATGCACAACAAGGCGGTACTATTCCTTCTTTTCTTGCAAGCTATTATGACTCATATGTTGTTGGTGCGGTAAGAAAGACGCTAATACGAGAACTTGATGACCCATCATCAGTTGATATGGGAGTTGATGAAGTCATTGATGAGGCACGTATCCATGCCTATTACACACTCACAAGAATTGCATCTGGGAGTTTACCTATTGATGTCGAAAATATCACATTAGCTCCCTATCTTGGCAGGGTAGGGGCAAATCTTGCACGAGATAGAATACGTCACACTGGAGTAAGACGACGATATATTGTGCCTCTTGAAACCCTGGGAGACGAAGAGAATGATGAAGGCGAGACCAGGACTCCTTTTGGTGGAATTTCCCCATCCGCCGAACACGACGCCTTTGCAGACATGTTGTGGGATGATATACGAGATGCATTAGATGGAAATGAAGTTAAATTCCAACTCGTTGTCCAAACTGCTTTAAAAAGAGGTATGGACTTGAGAGATTTGGCAGACAAAACAGGTATTCCATACGAAAGAATAAAAATGCAGGCAAGTAGAGCACGTCATCATGTAAGAGACAAACTTGCTCGGACGTGGGAAGATGGCATTGAATAATTACAGTCCCTGTATGGCTTGGAAAAGTACAATTGCAAGGCTCACCATCACGTTAAGCGACTTATTTATCCCCCACATAGGTATCTCAACAATCACATCTGAAGCATCAAGGACTTCTTGAGTAGCACCACTTGTTTCATTACTCACCATAAGCGCTAGGGGAAATTGATATGCTACTTTATTAAATGGAACTGATTTTGGACTCTGTTCTACAGCAACTATTTGAATACCTGGTACTTCCTGTCTCAGCTTCTCAATTGCTTGAAGCGTTGTCTCAGCATATTCCCACTCTACCCATTCCGTAGTATTGATAGATGCCTTTTTAATACGTGTATTTGGAGGGGTCTCGGTAATACCACAAAGATATACTTTTGTCGCAGCAACAGCTTCAGCCAAGCGGAAAATTGAGCCTGTATTATAGGTATCAAGGACATTATCCACAATAATAAAAATCGGATTTTTCGGTAGGGATTTTTTAATATCCTCATCTCCTTGTGTTGTGCGAAGTTCTTTGGCGCCTAGTTTGAGCATGAAGCTATTATAATAAATTTATAAAGAACTTTCACATAATAAAAAGGGCTGGAAATGCCCAGCCCTTTTTTTGGTGTGAGAAAAATTTATTTACCACCCTCTGCACCTCCTTTGTGCTTTCCATTTTGACCTGGATTATGATTTGCTTTACGCTCTTCATTTCTCAGGTGAGCAAAATGTGACACTATCCATCCAAATGGAAATGTAAAGTTTTTCCATTTATGATCATCTTTATCTTGATCCTTATCACCCTCCTCATCTCCCGTTGGTGATGGAATAAGAGATGGTGTAGGCGTCATTGTTGTTGTTACTATAGCCGTTGGTGTTGGTGTCTCAGTTGGTGTAACACTTGGCGCATTGGTTGGAGTCGGTATTGCTGTAGGAGTTGCTGTTGGCTCCTCAGTTGGCGTTGGACTCTCCGTTGGCGTAACACTTGGTTCGATAGTAACATCAGCTTGAATTTGTGTTGTTGCTTGCGTATTTATTGTTCCATGTCCTGGATGGAACAATGAAAAAAGCGCAGTCATCAGCATTACAAATGTTGTTCCCATAAATTACCTCCTTTCATGAAAGATTAATCAAAATATTTTGCCGTGTAGAGCTGAAAAAAAGAATTCCAAATTATTTTAAAAACATCAAACATACTTTCACTGTATATAACGATGTGTGATGATATTTTGTGACGAAGAAGCCAAGTGGTTGGTTTACCTATCATCAAGTTGAAAGATAGGAGGCACACCTGTTGGGAAAGGTGGTAAAAGATTGTCATGCTTCTTCTCACTATGATCTCCTGAATCATGCTCTGATGATTGTTGATCTTCATCATTTTTTCTTTCTTCATGTCGAAAGGTCTGCAGTGTCTTATGAATAACATGTTTAAATTTATGCTCAAGACTATCACTACCATGTGAAACCCCTGATGGCTCTACCTTTTGGGTAGGTTTTGGGACAATCGTTGGCATTGGACTGAGTGTTGGCTCTGCAATTTCTTTTTCTAAGAGAGCTTTTTGAGATGGATTTTTGGTAGTGGCAATTTGAGCTTGAATAAATGCCTTTTTAATCGGAAAAAATGGATTGCCAGGATAGCTATTTTGTGCAGCAACAGCAGTACCAAGACCAACAACAATGAGCAAAAGAAGTGCCATCACACCAATCCGTGTTGCAAAGAAGAAAGAATATCCTCCCTGCTTTTTCTCTGGTAACGACATCAGCACCGTCTTCATTCTTTTGTGTAACGACGATGACGGCTTAACAGCTTGCAAGTGCTGCAATGATTGAATAAGTTCTTCTTGCTTCATACTATGATAATTCCTCACGCAATGCCTGTAATGCCCTATATTGCAGTGCACGAATTGCATCCTCTTTCTTCTTCAGTATTTTTGCTATTTCTTTATTTGACATATCATTGATAAATTTTAATGTAATAATTTCTTGTTGCTCTTCAGTTAACTTTTGCATTGATTTCATGACTTTTTCGACTTCGATGGAAAGAAAGACTTTCTCTTCATGATCAGTCTCCTCTGCTATATTTTCGTGTAACATTGCTGTTGGCTTATCACTTCTATAGTGATCAATAACTGCGTTTCGTGCAATAGTATAGAGCCATGCCTGAAAACTTCCTTTACGAAACATATGTAGCTTCTCCCATGCGCGAATAAATACTACTTCTGTTATATCCTCTGCTGTATGCTTATCTTGATTCACTCGAAAAAATATATATCTATAAATTTTCTCAACATATAACTCATAAAGCTTTCCAAAAGCTTCTTTACTTCCTCTTTGGGCTTTTTGGACCAGGACCCATTCAGGTAGAGAAAAGAGCTTTTGGAACCTCTTCTGCATAAGCGATCGCATAGGCTCCTTATTATATAACGTAATTGCAAGGAATTTGTGATGAGATAGATTAAGCAGCAAGTAAGGCTTGTACTGAGGCGAAAATTCTCTCTTCTGAAATATCGCTAACAGTTGATGGAAAGAAAATATTTGGATTGCGCTCAGGGACAAGAGGATGTTGTCTGATACTAGACTGCCATTCCTGTGGGCTAACGCCTGGATTTCCTGAATATAAAGATATAACTTCTGTCCCAACTGCTGCAGTAATATGACCAAGGCCCGAATCTCCAGCTATCGCAAGTTTCATTGCACTGGCAGCAGTTGCGAGCTCTGCTAATGAGCCTTCAAGGAAAGTGACATCTCCCTCATCAAATCCAGCCCTCCTTAACTCGTATTCTATATCACTTCTTTCATGCTCATCAGGCGCATCAGGCCCAACAACAACATACAAAGGATATTCAGGATATGTATCTCGAATTTCTCGAAATACTGCAGCCATTTGCCGTGGACGATAATATTTATCATCAGTGCTTCCCGTATGAATCCACATAATGCCAGGCTTGTCTATACCAAGCTCCTGGAGTATTGCTTCTCTATTTACTAAAGGCAACTCCGGCTGAATATCAGGAAGTGTTCCTAGGGGAAGACCTAAAAGCATTTCAAGAGGCCTCGCAAATCTCCCTGCAGCATCTTCCTCTCCTGCCTGAAATCCATTAGGAAGAAGTACGGTGTGGCGAATATATGAATTGACGGCAGTCACTGTTGCATCTGGATAATCAAATCTGACAACATTTCCCAAAAGTATGCCATTCAGTCCATCATATGTCCCGTCCAAGACAAAAACATTTCCCCGTGCATCTTGCTCAACAACATTCCCGACTTGTCCTTTATCAACAGGTATTACTCTGACAGTATCGCTCGCAAGACCTGCATAAAGTTCGGCATGAGCAGGATGTACATAAATATCAAGCGGAACAGCTCTCCCTTGCTTTCTATCTATTTCTTGTATCCCTGCAACTGCAGCAAGGGAAAAAACATTATCTCCAATTTTTGGTCCATTCATAACGACAATTCTTTTATCCGCATTAAAAAAAGCTTCTTGGGCTAGATGAAGCGCATAGCCACTTTCGCGGGCTTCTGCTATTCTTCTGTCTGTGTTTTCGTCTCCTCGCCAATGAGACCACTTACTCAGCGCACTACGCAGACGCACTGGACCATTTCCATATTGCTGGACCATATCAGGTGTATAGGCAAATACATTGTCTCTCTCAGGCATCCGGGTATTATACTGTATCTCAAAAGAAAGTGTAAAGTTACCAAGGACAATCTCTATTGACAGCAATACGAATTCTTCGTATTGTACAAGGTAATGGATGCCATCCAAACCCACCATCTTTCTCCGACTACTCACCAACAACCCATTATTCTCTTCCAATCCCCTTTTTCTCGCTCCATCAACGTAGGTTTTGTCAAAAATAAAACGTTTATCCCTGGAAGGCTTCATTTTGGTGTTCCGAGAATGCTTGCAACCCATGAGGCGGCAGTACAAAGTCTGCAAATTTCTGATGCCCAAGCAATTTTGAAAAAGTATAAACCTGAAGAAATTTCAACCCTTGTCCTTATGCGAGAAGCTGTTGCCTGTAACTTGCCTGTTGCTCTCTCTCGAGCTGGAATAAAAAGTCATTTTGGAGACGCATTTATTGGGTCCATGCATATCAAAGATAAAGGAAAAATTACCACTGACTATCGCTATGAAAATACCGAAGGATTAGTGAAAGATGGCCTTTGGATAGTCTCTGACAGTATTTGTATGGGAAGAAGTTTTATCCCAACATTTACCTCTCTTTTGTCTAAAGGTTTTCACCCTAAAGAAATGCTATTTATCTGCCCGATCGCCAGT
>PRDT01000033.1 GCA_003173995.1 Candidatus Levyibacteriota bacterium
ATTGATGATGCAGTTGATGCTTTAATCAAAAGTGGTGTGGAATTTGAAAAATATGAAGGTATGCCACAAGATAAAAAAGGAATTATGAGAGGACTATCTCATGATATGGGGCCTGATATTGCATGGTTTACTGATCCATCTGGAAATATTCTTTCAATTCTTCAAGAAGAATAATCTAGTTCTTTTTAATATCTCGCTTAGTAATACTAAGATATCCAACAAGAAGTGCAATGATGATAGCAAGCACTAGACTTATTTCTCCAGTTCCAAATCCCAAGCCACTCATATTTTTTGCTCGTCCTATCCAGTCGGCGAATGATGCACCAAGTGGCCTAGTAATAATATACGCAAACCAAAATGCCACAATTTCATTGAGTCCTAAGAAATAACCAATTGCAGGAATGGCAATGATGACGCCGAAAAGTATTCCTGATGCAAAATACCCAAGGCCTAACGTTGTTGCGGTCATATCTCCAACAGCTGTACCAAGAGCAAATGTTGCCATAACTGTTGCCCAATAAAAAATTTCTCTTCTGAAAGTAGAGATACTATGAATAGAAAGTGTATGTTCGGTCATATACCAAACAATAAAAATAATGCTGAGAATTATGGCAAATCCTATACTTGAGAAAAGATAGGGAATACCAAGCCCAACATGCAACACATCAGCTGCCATTGTTCCAAAAATAGCCACCATAACTGCTGCAAGCCAATATATCCAGGCGACATATTTCCTGACCCAAAATTGGAGAACTATTGCTATGGCAAGACCTAGTGCACCAATACCAACAGCAACGATAGGGTCAAGTTGATGAACTAAATAATCAGATGTCGTCTCTCCCATACCTGTGGTAAGGAGTTTTATAATCCAAAAAAGAAAAATAACTTCTGGAACTTTTCTTGCTGTGTGACGAGAGAGAAGTTTTTGCAAAGAGTTCACGAGACTTGCCATAACTATTATTATACTCCTTCTCCAATCAAACATTTTGATTGCTTCTTTGCGATAATTTTGTTATAACTTTCCTATGAACAAGATAGTATCTACCAATCCTGGCAAAAATTATGCAGTTGTTGGTGAAGTAGAAGTTACATCCAATGAAGAAATTGTCAGAAAAGTAGCAGAGGCAAATGCTGCAAAAGAAGATTGGCGACGACTTGGTCTCACAAAACGTTTAGAATACATCCAAAAAGCCTATGAAGCTTTTAAATCCCGAGCAGATGATATTGCAGATATTATTACGAAAGAAGTTGGAACTCCTATTACCACCTGCAAAGATGAAGTGTCATGGGACTGGAGTTATTTTGAATGGTTTTTGTCCAACGCAGAAAAGATATTAGCTCCTGAGACTTTGCAAGAGGACGAGACAACTCTTTATCAACAATTCTACGAACCAATTGGCACAGCTGCTGTTATAACTCCATGGAATTTGCCTTTTGATTTATTTCTGTGGGGAGTTATTCCAAATCTTCTTGTCGGAAATACTGTTATTCATAAAGCCTCTACTTTGTGTGCACTTTCTGGAAAATTATTTGAGGAAATAATGGAGGGCGTTGGCTTTCCAAAAGGAGTTTTCTCAGCAGTACACGGGACAAGTGAACAAGGGGAATTTCTTGCACAGCAAGCAGTAGATCTTATATGGTTTACGGGTAGTAGTGATGTTGGTAAGCATCTCTATGAAATAAGTGGGAAGAAATTTATTAAAGCAGTTATGGAAATGGGTGGATCCAACCCTGCAATTATTTTTCCTGATGCAGATATTGATGCGATGGTAAATACGATTATGTTTAAACGTTTTGCATACTGTGGTCAAGCTTGTGATAGTGTAAAGCGGCTTATTGTTCATAAAGATATTTTTGATGACGTTGTCTCGAAATTAAAAGAAAAGGTTGAAGCACTTGTTGTTGGAGAGCCAGAAGATAGTAAGACACAAATTGGTCCTGTTGCGTCAGCAAAGCAACTAGAGACATTAGTGAGGCAAGTTGATGAAAGTGTTAACATGGGAGCAATAGTTGTGACGGGAGGAAAAAAGCCAGAAGGACTTCAAGGTGCATACTACTTGCCAACAATTCTCACTAATTTGAAAAAAGGTATGCCAGTCTGGAGAGAAGAAGTTTTTGGTCCAGTACTTCCTATTGTCGCGTTTGAAGATGAGGCGCAGGCGATCCGTATGGCAAATGATACATCGTATGGTCTGAGTGCACAAATATATAGTAAAAATGAAGAACTAATAACACGGGTTTCAAGTGAAATTAAAGCAGGAAGCGTTGATATTAATGGCGCTAGTCACTTCAAGCCATGGAATCCATTTGGTGGATATAAAGACTCAGGAATGGGTCGCGAACACGGTGCCTTTGGTATCCGCGAACTCTGTCAAATAAAAGTTATTTCACAACCAAAATAAATCTTCTTCTTTTCTATGAATAAAGCATTTGTTGATGAATTAGTTACCAACATGAAAAAAGCAGGTATTGTTACCAAAGCAGCTCCCTGGATGGTGGAGGGCATTGGTGAGCGGGAAATGAATGTAAGGTATGTCGGTATCAAGCCCTTTAAAGATTGGGTAGATATTATTCCGCAGTCTAACAATCTTTTAATTAAATTTGTTATTAGTCGAAGTGAAAGTTATTTTGATTTGTTGCTTGCCAACAAACCTCCATTTGTCTGGATAACAAAAAAGCGATTCGCCACAACTGACAAATGGGAAGTATTACTTGGTGATATAAAGCGTCGTCTTGCAAAAGATAAAGAAGAATATATGCACCATGAAGATAAAGTAGGAAATTTATATATTGTGATACAGCCTCATTTGAAATAATGTGACGAAGATCAAAGTTATATTTTTCCTGAGTGATATACTCAAGAGAATATGAGTAATTCTAATAAAGACCTCATTCATCCCGAACAACATGGTACAAGTCACATAGCAAAATTAAACTGGCTGAGAGCCGGGGTACTCGGAGCAAATGATGGTATTGTCTCTATCGCTGGTCTTGTCCTGGGTGTTGCTGGTGCAACTTCCTCAAGAGGAATAATTTTTACTGCTGGAATTGCAGGTATTATTGCTGGCGCAATATCAATGGCAGCAGGAGAATATGTCTCAGTGAGTAGTTCGCGGGATACAGAAAAAGCACTTCTTGAAAAAGAACGCTACGAGCTGAAGCATTATCCAGAAGCAGAGTTAGAAGAACTTGCCGGCATTTATGAAAGAAAAGGACTTACTAAAGAGACAGCACATAAAGTTGCAGAAGAATTATCAGTACATGACGCAGCAGCAGCACATTTTGATGCGGAGCTAGGGATAGATCCGAATAATCTTACCAATCCTTGGCATGCAGCATTTGCATCCGCAGGTGCTTTCTTAATTGGAGCAATTATTCCCCTGCTTTCGATAGTTATTCCTTCTGAGACAACTCGTATTCCCGTTGCTTTTATTTCTGTAGTGATAGCACTTATTCTTAATGGTGTTATTAGTGCCAAAGTAGGAAATGCAAAGGTACTACGAGCAACAATTCGAGTAGTAAGTGGAGGAGTACTCGCAATGGTAGTGACGTATACTATCGGAAGATTATTTGGTGTCAGTGGTATCTAGATAGTTTTTTATTTTGTGAAAATAAGATTGGTAAACTTCATTGAAGTTGCTGCCTTTACAAAAAGCTTTGAGTCTTCTGCATTTTGATTGCCATTATTTGCATCAAGGGTTACTTGATAAACCCACCCATTATTTTCAACACTGACTGCATTGCCAAATAAAACTCCTATGTGATTATCGAGTTGTGCCTTTTGATAGCCAGCACTTTTGCCAATATTTTGCATAGCGGTTGTGTAATTTTTATATGCATCAGCATCTGTCTGTTGGTTAAATACCTTTACAGAATAAAAGCCGTTGTGGACATAACTGCATGTTGCACAGGGAAGTGTATTGGGAGAAAAGGCAATTAAGAATCCACCAGATGGAAGAGTATATTCTTGTTGGTTCCAGTCTGATGGTTTATCGATGGTGAAATTATATTTGTCGTTATTGTAAGTAGTCCAAGAAATAACCACAGGGTCAGCAGCGGATGTTGGTGATACTGATTGAGTGGGACTCAGGACTAGCTGAGAAGGTGTAGCGAGGGGCTCACTCTGGTGATAAAACATAAACGCAATACCAGTGACAATGACAATAAGGATGAGAAGAGTAACAATTGAAGATGGGATTTTCATGCCTTTATCTTTGCAAATTTAGCATAGGTTTGCAAGTTATTCTTCTGGTTCGGGCGGGAGAAATTCTTCGCCGCCACTATCTTGAGACTGAGGGTAGTCTCCTGCTTTTAACCACTGAACATAGGTGCAGCCTGTTGCCTTTTTGGTCTTTTTATCCCATCCAGCGGTACTGCATTTTTTCATTTTCTTGCCAGATGCTGTTGTGTAGAGAACTAACTTGTTACCACATTCTGGACATTCCTCATCAAGCGGCTCTGTTGTGCCATTAATCCATTCAACATAGTCACATCCCGTTGCTTTCTTCTCTTTTGCATCCCAACCACCAGTACTACACTTTTTCATTTTTTTACCAAATCTGGTAAATGCCATGATAAGTGGAGAGCCACATTTTGGGCATTTTTCATCAAGCTTTTCTGGCTCCATTTCAAGCCATTTCACATAATCACATCCAACATTTTTCTTGGTTGCTGCATCCCAGGATCCTCCAGAACATCTTTGAAGTTTGCGGCCTGTCCGGGTAACAGTAATTGGACCAAGTGGCTTACCACATTTTGGACACATGTCTTGTGTATTTTCTGCCATGAGAAATATAGTACGGGTTAGAGGGTACGAAAGTCAAGAGCAATCGTGTTATAATCTGTTTATGGCAAAAGTAACAAGACAGCAAGCGGTATTTCATGCACGAGATGGTGTAAGTGCATATTATTATCAATTACCTGAAATTAATAGTGGGACAACTGTTGCATATGCAGAGTTTAAAGGCGAACACGGACAACGAACCATTGGCGAGAGGTCTAGAATTTATTATATTTTGGAAGGGGATGCGACCTTTATGATAAATGATGAGAAATTTGATGCAACTGCTGGCGATACGATTGCTATTCCTTCTCAAGGCACATACAATCTGTGGCCAAAGTCAGAAGTCGTGAAAGTGCTTCTTATCATGGAACTCTTGGACACGAGTAAGTTACCAAAGTAAGAAGGTCTCATGTTAATGCATGAATAAAATACGACGAGTCTATACAGCCCACACTCTCAATAATATAGCCACATCAATTATTGGAGTCTACATTCCTGCATATCTTTTGACACTTGGATATCCTCTTTCAAGGGTTATTTTATTTTTTGTTATCAATCATGTTGTGGGACTTATTTTTGGATTTTTTATTTTTGTCCCACTCGTTCAAAAATGGGGACTGTTGAATACTTTTAAATTGTATTATCCACTGCAAATTTTATCTCTTATCCTTTTAAGTTTTCTCAAGACACATCCATTTCCTCCAGAATATATTGCTATTGTTAATGGAATTGCTGTATTTGCATATTGGATACCGATGAATATTTTTTTGGTGAAATATAGTGACACAGAAAAAATGGGAAGTAGTGTTTCCAAGTTTTTCGCTCTGCCAAGTCTTTTTGGCATCTTTGGACCGCTTCTTGGGGCGCTTCTTATTCCTCTTGTTGGATTTTGGCCAGTATTTGTCCTCACTGTTATTGGTCTTTTGATTTCCTTTACTCCTTTAGCACCTCTTCATGATGAAGAAATGAAAGTTAGTCTTCATTTTGCAGCTTCCTGGGATAGGTTAAAAAGGCACAAAATACTTTTTCTTTTTGAATTTTTAGATAATATTATTGAGGAATCGAATTGGTTTTGGACAATTTATGTCTTTCTTCTCATAGGCTCGTTAGCGACGCCTGGTATTGTTGGAAGTCTTGAGGCAATAGGCGGATCGGTCTTCACCTTCTTTATTGGGAAATATGCCAATAAATATGGCAGAAAATTAATTCCTATTGCAGCATGGATGTTGCTTATCATCACTATTGCGCAGATGGTAGTGAGAGACCCAAGAAGCGCATATGCTGTAACAATACTTGGCTCGTTTGCTTTAACATTTTTTCTTATTTCTTACTTTAGTTCAATATATAAAACCATAAAAGATGATAGTGAAGAAGAATTTCTCATTCTCAGAGAAATTCCAACAGTCCTGGGGCGTCTTACTGTTTTTGTAGCAATTTTCTTGACTATTTCCAATTTACGACTATTTTTCTTTTTACCACTTGTCGTTATTCTTCTCCTTTTGATTTTATACCTTTTTAAAAGAAAGTCGCTTCTAGAGTAAAGGAATATTGCTATAAGTTATTGACAACCGGTTTTTTTCTTGTCATTATTTTTATATGGCAAAGAAAAAAGTTACGCGAAGAGCAGCAGCTAAAAAGACAGTTAAGCGATCAGCTCGTTCTTCATCTTCTTCACCAGCATTTTTCAAAAAACATAAACATTTGAGATGGCTTTTGCCACTTCTTCTTGTTGCATTTTGCTTAGCACTTTTAGTACATCATTATGTTGATGGTGCGCTTGAGTCAACGAGTGAGCATATGATAAAAGATGATGTTAGATCATCTCTTCATTTGCCAAAAGATAATGACTCCAGGCCAACATATAGAAGTACGTATATGATGGACGCAACACCAACCTCCTCTCCAACAGATACTTCAAATTATTAATTGACCCAAGGTAAATTGACTTCGATCTCATTTCGTGCTACAGTATAGTTATAAATAATTGTTTTTATTTTTTTATTAAAGAATTTGTTTTCTTTTTCTCCTACAGAAATGAGTATCTTGATAGTTCGATTTCCTTACGTGATTGATAATATATGAATCCATACGTTGAATTGCCATGTCCAAGATGTAAAAGCCCACAAATAGTATCCAAAACTTGGACTGAGACTGTCCAAACATTTTCAGGAACAGTAAAAGTGCAGTGTTCACAAATAATCTGTACGAATAAGGAATGTCAGGCAGAATTTGATAAAAATTTAGAAGCAGATAATAAAAAGAAAGCAGCTATCCGAACGAAGAGAGAAGAAGCAGAA
>PRDT01000007.1 GCA_003173995.1 Candidatus Levyibacteriota bacterium
TTCTTTTTTGGGTGTAAGAGTACCTGCATATAAAGGTTGAGTGAAGTAATAGGCGTGCGAAGCTCATGACTGGCAAGATTAATAAATTCATTTTTTTGCTGATCAATGAGTGTCCTCTGTTGGAGCTCTCTTTGAATGAAAAAATAGGTAATAAAAAGAAGTGAAACACTCATCAACATTGCAAGGATATTGGTACTTGCTGCAATAAGAATTGCTTCATAAAATGCATTAATATTATTTTCCATTATTTCCATCTGATTTCTTCTAATTGTCTTCATAATCTTTTGTAATTCTTGTATACCTGTTGTCTTTTCATTTTCTGTGAGAAAATTTTGGGCATTAGTACTACCTTCTGTTGTCCGAAGATCAACTGCCTGACGGAGGACCAAGATATGTGCATTGACCTCTTTTTTATATGCATCCAGTTCTTTCTGGATAGTTGCATTATCTGTATTTATACTTTGTATTTCTTTAAGTCTGAGCTGCGTTTCGATAATAGAGGTATTGAAAAAATTAAGATACGTTGGGTCTCCCGTCAGAATGTAGGTTTTACTAAATGCATCAGTTGTTAAAAGTGTGCTTATCGAGTCATCAAGCTGCATAATACTTTCTCTCGTCTCTATAATAACTTTTTGATTGGCATCAACAACTTGTACCTGGGCAAGTGAAACAAAACTATCAACGATCACGAGTAGAGCAATTGCGATGAGGATGTATCGAATATATTTTCCAAACCGAGTTATCATAGAAAAAACCTCGCCTTGATAGAGACAAAAAGTAGCTTTTGGGAGACTATCTTACGTAAATACGGGGAAATTATATCATATTTCTATAGCGTGATTTTCCATCTTCCCATGATCTCCTTTTCGGGTATCTTTGAGAGAGAGTGCAGCTATTGCACCGATGACCATAAAGAAAACAGCTCAATGAAAGACTATGCCCGTGTTATAACTCCATTGGGTGGTCTGATGCTGCTTGATGCTTTGGTTCTCCGACAAAAAATGCTGCGAATCCTCCAATGACCATAAAGAATACGGCCCAATGAAAAACCGTCCCGAATGCATTAATATTTGCTTTGACAGTCATCAAGGCATATATTTGCTGGATAACCTGAGGGTTAGTCGTATGGATCGTTGAGTACTTTTGAATTTGCAAGAGATTACTGGTGACGCTATCAGTAAGTACTGTTGCAAAAATTGCTACACCAAATGCACCAGAAAGATTGCGAGCGAGTGCTAAGACAGATGATGCAATGCCAACTTCATGAATGGGGACTGTTGCTGTCGCGGCGTTAGTGAGTGGTGCAAGACCAATACCCAGTCCCATGGCAAAAAGCCCTAGTCGCCAGGCCATGTCCCAAAATGTCCATTTAATATCTATGCCTGAGAATGAAAAAAGCATGAGTGCAGAAAAAAACATTCCTGCAGCAATAATATATCGTGCTGGGAAAACGCGAGACAGTCTCGCTCCCATTTGGGCAGCAAACATGAGACAAACTGCCATAGGTATGAAAAGATATCCAGATTTGGTAACAGAATATCCCAAGAAATTTTGTGCAAAGACAGGAAGCAAGAAAAGTGCCCCAATCATGCCTAAGAATGAAATGAAAGAGGTAGTAATTGCAGCTGAAAATGTGGGGATTCTGAAGAATTTGAGGTCAACCACTGGTTCTTTTGCATAATGTTCCACAAAAAGAAAAAGCACTAAGGTGACTGCTGAAATAATATAACAAATAATACTGTTGGTACTTCCCCACCCCCATCCTTGTCCTTGATCGAGAACTAATACCATAGTGCCAAGACTAATTCCCAGCAAAATTGACCCCAGGAGATCAAAATTTGCCAAACCTTTAATATGTTTGACGGGCTCCACTATATAGCGAAGCGCCATGAATGTCCCTAAAATTCCTAGAGGGACATTGATATAAAAAACTGACCGCCAGCCAAAATTATCAACAAGTGGTCCACCAAGAAGTGGTCCGAAGACTACTGCCGCAGCAAAAATGCCGGACCACATACCCATTGCCTGAGCCCTTTGTTGGCGATCTGCAAAGGTAAACGCAATAATAGAGAGTGCAATAGGATAGTCTATGGAGACAGTGATGGCTTGGAGAATGCGGAAAATGACCATTGATGGGAGATTGAATGAGAGTCCTGCGAGCATGGAGGTTATAGTAAAGCCAACAATACCAAAAATATACAATGGCTTTCTTCCTATTAAGTCTCCTAATTTTCCAAAAACAGGCACAAAAATTGCATTGGCGATGATATATGCGGTTGATATCCATGAAGCCTGGGAGACTGTTATGCCAAAATCTTGAATGATTCTCGGCAGCGCTAAATTAACAATTGTTCCATCAAGTCTTCCCAAAAAGGATGCGATCATGAGAGTTATCAAAACAAGCCATTGATACCGTTCAAATGATTTGCGAGGGGGATTAGTATCTTGTTTGGTCATGGAGCGAGAAGGTTGTTGCTTTGGCATACATATATTCTTTAACAGTATTATTTTGTGTCTGTGA
The DNA here is from genome assembly GCA_003173995.1 of Candidatus Levyibacteriota bacterium. Lineage (GTDB taxonomy): Bacteria > Patescibacteriota > Microgenomatia > Levybacterales > UBA12049 > PRDT01. Next base: position 2,522 of record PRDT01000007.1, read on the forward strand.
ACACGGTCATTTTGGCTGACATGCCATTTTTTATCTCTGGAGCATGTGTTGCGTCAAATCGTACATACACCACAAACTGTTGTGTAGGACGCTCAGAAGAAATAGAAAACGTTGCTTGGGTTTGCTTAGCTGATGGACTTATTTCATCAACATATCCCCAGAATGTCTTGCCAGGAAGTGCATCCACGGTAAAGGATGCAACTTGTCCTACTTTAATATGCTCAAGTCCTTTATTCTCATCAAGTGTTCCGGCAATTCGCATATCAACGGGTCTGATAAGCTGCGCAACAGGATTTTGTGCGCTCACGATACTGCCAATTTGATTATTCGCCATAATAACGAGTCCATCACTGTCTGCTGCAAGTGGTGCTCCGCCAATGATGCCGATGGTGTCACCTTTTTTAATAGACTCATTTTCATACACATCCATTTCTTCTAATTTCCCAGGAGTCAGTGGACTAATGGTAATAATTGGTGCTGATACGACAGAATTATCAATGCCAACTCTTCCTTCTTTGAATTGATAAAATACATATCCTCCAACAAAAAGGATAACAAGAAGGATAGTTATCAGTACTCGTAGTACTTTTGGATTTTTTATTTTTGCAAATAATTTTTTCATAATGCTATATAATTTTTCGCTGCTATACCTTTTGGATTGACGATAACGGTGTCTTGTGGAGTAAGTCCACTCACAATTTCAGTCATATCACCATGATTTTTTCCTAAGACCACATTTTTGAGGACTGGCTTGTTACCTTCAATAACCCAGAGAGATGTGTGTCCTAAGATAGTCCATGTTGGGACAAGCGTTACTTCTTTTTTTACATTACTTTGAATAAGCACATTACCGCTTTGTCCAAGATGAGTTGCGGTAGTAAGCCCATCACTGGTGATATCAACTTGATAGACATCTTGCCCTGATGGGAGAGTCATTTTTTGTGGATAGATTTTGGTAACTGTTCCGAAGAATGGCTGATTGTTACCAGCAACATGGACTGTTGCGGTTGAGCCTTCGCTAATAAAATCTATATCCCCTGCTGCAACTGTTGCTCGAAAGACAAGACTTGATGGATCGGCTACTGAGAAAGATGTTACTGGTGAAACATTCACATTTGGTGTTGTGACATCTTCATGGGTAATAATGCCATTGAATGGTGAGGTGAGTGTTGCAAGCTGGAGTGCATAGGTTGCTAGCTCAACATTAATGACTGAGTTATCAAGATTGGCTTGATTTTGATCAACAATTCTTTTTACGGCGTCATTTATAGCATTTGTTTGGGCATCTCCACCAATTGAAGATTGATTGTAGATGTTAAGGTTGGATTTCTGGCTATTTTGCAATACTCCATTAGTATTATTTTCCTTTGTCTGATCAAAAGTATCACGAGTTGTTTGGTATGCATTGAGCGCCTGGCTTAATTGTCTTTGCAGTGCATATGTATCAAGTTGTGCAATGGATTGACCTTGTACTACCCTATCGCCTTCTTTAAATGGTAAAAAGATTAATTTTCCACCTGTCTGGAAATGCAGTGTTGCCTCATTTGCTGAGTGAATTGTTCCATCTCCAACTATTGTTGCGCCAACTGTCTTTGTCGCAATGGTTGTTGTGGTGAGGGACTCATTAGCCTTTTGCGACAGGGCAAAGACAATATGAGTAAGAAGTACTGCGAGTACTGCAATACCAAGTGCAATGGCCCAGGTCTTTCTATTTTTCATCTGTCTCCTTCATTGTAGCAATAAGTTTGGTAATAATCTTGAGGAAATCCTCTTTGTCTTCTTTATCTAGGTGAGATAAAATTTGACCAATTTTTTCAGTCCTTTGCTTCATTGCATCTTCAAATAATTTTTCACCATAACTAGTGAGGATAATTCTCACAATACGTCTATCTTTCTTATCTGCAACTCTTTTGACAAGTTTTAACTTTACCAATTTACTAACAAGGCTCGTTGCTGATGGAAGTTCTATGGAAAAATATGATGCAATTTCATTCATCGTACTTTCTGGATGCTTCTTGATAAAAATAAGTGCTTGGAGTTGTAGCACACTTAAATTAACTAATTCTGACTTACAGTCCATCCTATCTTTCCAGATGCGGGAGAGTGAAAAAATTGCTTCGGTGAGTTGTGTGTTGAGTTGATCCATATATACTTAGATAATCTAACTATTTCAAAGTATAATTTAATTTATTTCTATTGTCAAGGTATGTTGGGAAACTTTACAAAGGAAAGGTTATAGAGAACCTGCTATGATAATGTGCAATGGCTACTGCAGTAGAGACACGTCAACAGCAAGAATCTGTGGCTGGTTTTGATGTACAGCAATTTATTCATGGAAATTTGCACCCTGCGCTGGTAAGATGGGCTGAGCAAGGCTTGCCTGTTGCACAAAAAAGACATGAAGTACTTTCTGGAATATATCAAAGTGACAGAATCCTTTTGGAAGCAAGTCCAGGGTCAGGTAAATCTACCAGCGCTCCTCTTTTGATACTTGAAGCAGTTATGCAAGATAACCCTGATGCTCGAGTTGCAATAACACAGCCACGGCGTCTTGCAACCCAATCTGTTGCTGAATACGTAGGATCTCAAGTAGGTGAAGAATATGTTGATTATCGATTTAGAAATCATCCTATTAGAAAAGATAATGCACGATTGCACTTTACTGTTGAAGAGTCCTTATTGAATGACCTGATTGCTGACCCTATGCTTCAAGGGTACGACGCGGTTATGGTAGATGAGGTCCACGAACGAAGTATTACTGTTGATATTCTTGTCCCCCTTCTCAAAAGAGCACAGGAATTACGTGCGCGAAATGGCAAGAGACAATTAAAAGTTATTTTAGCATCAGCAACACTTGATGCGGCAGCTTTATCTGCATATTTTACCGGTGCTCAGAGAATTGAAGTTGAAGGAAGGGCATTTCCTGTAACTGATCATTTTGCTCCCGAACATATAGA
>PRDT01000025.1 GCA_003173995.1 Candidatus Levyibacteriota bacterium
CGGTACAATGCCAGCCACTACAATCATGAGTTACATGGGTTAAGTGATTCTTTATAGAAGGTCCATATTTCTCTGTACAAGCATCGGCATTTCCATACTCACATTCATTATAATCTTGAGGGTTGCATGACCCTCCGCCTCCTGTATCCTGACAGTCTGCAGGGCAGCTACTATGTGTTTCACCATTGTTGCAGGAATGATCTCCACAGTAAGGAACTGCTCCCCCACAACAAACTAAAAATGGATGGCCGCAATCATAGTCTTCATATGCTAGATGCGCTGTGCTGCAATCGCTTCCCACAACGGTAATATCTCGACACGCAAATCCCGCTGATTCGCATTCTGTCCCACCACCGCCATCTCCTCCACTATATGCAGATGCATTAGCGTGCTGGTTGCCGATACCAGAATTACCGACTTTTGTGTTAAGTAAAAAAATGCTAGTAACTATAAAGAGAGAGAGTCCTAACAGAAGGAACTGTTGATGTCTGCTATTCTTATAAAAAGAATTCCACTGGTTGAAGAATTTTTTTATTGTTTTCATTACTAGTAGTATCGTATACAAGCCCCATCTGAAAGTCAATGAAAATGACCTCTTTTCAAATACCATTTCCAGTGTTACACTTTTGTCTATGATTCTTTCAGATGGTGATATTAAAAAAGCATTAGCCTCCAAACGCATTGTTATCACACCTCGTCCTGACCTGAATATCCAACTTGGCAGCTGCTCGGTAGACCTTCGCCTTGGCGACACATTTAGAGTATTTAATCATTCAAAATTTCCTTTTATCGATCCATCGAAAAAAGATTTTTCTAATGAAATTACCAAAGAAGTTAGAGTGAAAAAAGGTGAGAACTTTATTATGCAACCAGGGGATTTTGTCCTCGCAGTGACTCTGGAAAATGTCAAAATTCCTGCAGACTTGATGGGGCGTCTTGAAGGACGGTCTTCACTTGGTCGTTTGGGGTTGGTTGTTCATTCTACCGCATCTACTTTTGATGCAGGATGGGATGGCAAGCCAGTATTAGAGTTGGGCAATCTTGGTCGAATGGCAATTGCACTTACTCCGGGGATGAGAGTCTGTGCAATGACATTTGAACAATTGAGTAGTCCTGCTGAGACTCCATACACCAGTAAAAAATTTGCAAAATATAAATTCCAACAAGCACCTGAAGAAAGTCGTATCCACCAGGAAAGTTGATTATTTCAAGAGACATGAAATGTCGTATTTCTTGAAATGACCAAACAGCCTACTTTCCATATCGAATACGATTTGTCTTTTACCCGCAATACATACGGAGGATATTACTTCGCATTTGAGGGAATAGATGGCTCCGGCAAAACAACCCAATCCCAACTTCTTGTCGAATATTTCCAAAAGCAAGGCAAGGAAGTCCTTTTCACCAAAGAGCCAACTGATGGTGAGATAGGAGAGCTTATTCATAAAATTCTCAATAAAGAATTGAAAGTTCCGGCACTTTCTTTGCAATATCTTTTCTGTGCAGATAGAGCCATTCATATTCAAGAAGTGGTGATACCAGCACTTGAAAAAGGAAAAGTTGTTATTTCAGATAGAAGTCTTTGGTCATCTGTTGCCTATGGTATAACAGACTTGGGCCTTCCAGAAGAAGAAAGAGAAAGATTGTTAGTGACGTACAACTTGCTCTCTTTGTATGGTGGTTATCTTATTCCCGACAAGACATTTCTCCTGTATCTTCCTCCCCAAGTTGCAGTAGACAGAATAGAAGATAGAGGACATGGAAGGTCTATTTATGAAAAGGAAGAAAAGCTAAAGACAATTGAGAAAGCGTATGAAATTTTAGCGAAGAAATTTCCAGAGTATATTGTTCCCGTAGAGGGAGATCATCATCATAGTCCTGCAGAAATTCATGCAAAAGTCTTGCAAAAGTTATAGTTTGATCTCTTGCGAAGGTTACTTTCCTCTCATATACTTAGACCATGATTTTGGGACCACAGAAACTTCTTGAATTAGTAAAAGAAATTAAATTAGTTGAAGGTTTGTCCGAAAGAGAGCTCACCAATCCAGAAGGAGCAGGCTTTGACCTCAGACTTGGTGAAGTGTACAAAATTTCCGGTGATGCATTTTTGGGAGAGACAGAGCGAAAGACTGCAGATATTGATCTTGTGCAAGAATATAAAGAAGGAGAGAAAAGGACAATAGTACTTAAGCCTGGTGATTATTTTCTTGTCTCAACAATAGAAAAAGTAAATATGCCACTTTACCTTACTGCTAACTTTAAGCCACGAACGACAACATTCCGAAGCGGTTTATTTCTCCGAACAGGAAATGTTGCACCTGGATATTCTGGAAAATTAACGTTTGGCTTAAAAAATGAAGGACCTATTGAAGTAACTATAGAAATGGGTGCACGCTTTGTCCATATGCAAGTTGAAGAAGTATTAGGCGATGGCAATCAATATCGTGGTCAATGGCAAGGTGGAAGAGTCGCTGCAACAAAAAAAGAGGTCCAAGTCTAACGAGTAATAAAGAATACTCCCAAAAGCATGAGAAAAGCTGCTACTATTTTTCTTCGATAATCTTTTTCTCCTAAGACTGTAAATCCTAAGAATGAAAGATATAAAGATCTTGTCATTTGGACTGGTACGACGACATTGGGTGAGGCAGCTTTTAATGCAAATCCAATACCCAGACTACCAATAGCAAGAAGTATACCTGTCAAAATAAAAGTAGAATGATAAAAATATTTACGTTCAATACGCTTTTTACTTATTTTCTGTATGAATATAAAACCCAATACAAGACCACCAGTAAGCAAGAAAGAATATTTCATTGGGTCTATAAAATGCAGTGCTTGTCTATCAAAAAGGCTTGTTATGGCAAAGCAGAATGTTGAGGCAACAACAAAAAAAGGAGCTGACGAGTGGAATAATTTTTTGATAAATGTTGAAAGATTTTTTTGTAACTGTAAGACAACTGCGCCAATGACAATTGAACTAATTCCGACAATAAGAAAAAGTGTTGGCTGTTCGGCAAGAAAAATGAGAGAAAGAACGACAACAAAAAATGGTCTTAGAGTCTCGAGAGGTCCGAAAAAAGAAAGTTCATTGAGTGATAGTGCTTTGATGAAAAAATAAAAAGCAAGAATATTGAAAAAAAGAGATCCGAGAAAATAGAAAAATCCCAAGCTGTTACTAAATAATATGGGGGATGCAAAAAATCTCCAGAGAAAAAAAGGAAAAAGTGTGAGAGCTGAAAAAAGAAGGGAAATGAGCATGACGCCAACATAGCCAAGACGGGGATTATTGGTTTGCTTTTTTAAGATAAAGGTTGCAGTACCATTACCAAAGACATTAAGAAGTGTAAAGAAGATCCAGGACATATAGTTATTCTATCAGATACCTGCTATTATCATGGGAATAAGATTCTATGAAATATTTCAAACACAATTTAGCTGAAATTCCTCCTGAAGAAGCACATGCGGGTAGTGGTAGTAGACAAATGCTTTTTAATCCTGATGCTGCGGAAAGTGCAAAATGGGAAGCAGTAACAAAAGGGTTTATTCCTGTTGGCAGTGTGTTTGACTGGCATAAGCATGAGGATAGTGATGAAATGTTTGTTGTGACACGGGGAGAAGGGAAGTTTTATTGTGAAGATGAAGAGACAACCTATAAAGCAGGAGATATTATTCTTGTGAGAGCCAACACCATGCATAAAATTGTCAATAATGGGAAAGAAACAACAGAAGGATTCTTTATCCGCGTGAGAATTTAGCTTTGACTTTTAGCTTCAAACCTCAGATAATAGCTTTGTGATACGAGTACAAAATCTTCATTTTTCTTATTCTGGTGCTCCAGTCTACGACGGGGCAAATTTTGTCGTGGGACAAAACCAAAAGGTAGGCCTAGTGGGACCTAATGGTGCAGGTAAGTCGACATTGTTTAAATTACTGTTAGGAGAAGAATTTCCCAGTGCAGGTAAAATTGAAGTGAGTGGTGAAATAGGATTTGTTCCACAAGAAGTAAAGCATGATCCAGTGCTTCAAGAAAGCCAAACGATAAGAGATTATATAGATCCTCACCACGATAAAGAAGATTATGAACTTCTCACAATGCTGAGTGGTTTGGAATTATCACATCTCGACTTATATCAAATGCCTCAGTCTTTGAGTGGTGGGCAAAAGACGAAATTGGCACTTGCCAGAGCGCTTATTAAAGAACCAGATGTTTTACTTCTGGATGAGCCAACCAATTTTATGGATATAGAAGGCAAAAAATGGGTAATGGATTTTTTGAGTACTTATCCAAAGACGCTTCTTATGGTGTCTCACGATTTGAGTCTTATGGATAATGCGATTAATAAAGTGATTGTTGTTAATACTTTTACGCATCTTATTGAAGAATACTCAGGGACGTATTCAGCTTATGTCAAATTAAAAGCAGAGCGGGATGCGTTATTAAAAAGACAGATTATCAACGAGCAAAAGCATATTAAACATATGGAAGAAGCAATTCAAAAAATGGCAGGGAGAAAAAGTAAAAAAGGAGTGAGACAAAGGACACAGCTGAAAAAACGTGTTGCAAAAATAAAAGAAAATCTTCCTGAAATGCCAAAAGAATTGAAAAGAATTAAATTGGTATTACCTGTTCCAGCATCTGTGAGTGAAATACCCATAAAAGCAATTGGTATTTCAAAATTTTATGGAGAAAATAAAGTGTTATCAGATGTTAATTTATCAGTCAGAAGAGGTGAGCGAGTTGCACTGATTGGACATAATGGAGCTGGGAAAAGTACATTCTTAAAAATTCTTATGGAGATGATCCCTCAAGATAGTGGTGAGGTAATAAAAGATACCAAGCTCAAAGTAGGATATTATTCACAAGAATTTGAGACCTTTGACTTGGAGAAAAATTTGCTTGATACAGTGAAGGATACGATCGCAATGGATGAGGGGAAAGTCAGAGGCTTTTTGGGTAAATTTTTATTTTCCAATGAAAAAGTGAGACAGCGTATTGGGACACTTTCTGGAGGAGAGAAGACTCGTCTTGCCATTGCGCTTCTTATGCTCCATGACTATAACATGCTTATTCTTGATGAACCAACGACCTATCTGGATGTTATGTCTCAGCGAATTATTTTAGAAGCATTGAAAGAATATAAAGGGACTATGCTTATTGTGAGTCACACAGAAGAATTTATTAAAGAGCTCAATCCTCAGAGAGTGTTGCTTCTTCCTGAAAATGATGTCAGGTATTGGTCACCAGATTTATTAGAAAAAGTAAGTGAAATCTAATTCTAAAATTTTAATGCTTATTGTAATCCTCTAGTATCTTTGCTATATTTTGCCATGATATGTCTGCTGAGCCTGAACAACATGATATTCATGCCGAAGCCCTTGCTGTAGTCGCTGGTGCTGTACGCCAACGTTTTATTCCTTTAGATCCGTTAGATGCTCCAGATCCTGAATTTCCTGTTACAGAATTTGATCCTTTTCCTCCACGAGGAGAGGCATTAGATGCACGTGGAAGAAGATTTCTTGAAGGACTTGGTGTTCCTCTTGATAGACCTGACCTACGAATTACTTTTGATACCACAGATGGTGATGCTTTTATGCAAGTAAGTATTGCAAATATAGGAGATCCTGATGTTGTTGCTGAAGCACAATTGGTCGTGACTCTGAAGGGTGCAAATACGCCACATACAATAGGAGAATTTTTGGCACGAAGTGGGGCAATGGATTATATTCTTAATCCCGTAGCATTAGCAGGTTTGGAAGACGGTGAACTACTCACTCAAATAGAAGCGGCTGAGGATGGAAGTGACGACTGTTGGATGCTTGATATGTATACAGTCTCTGATAACGAAGATAGTCCAACTGTTGAAGGAGCAATGCATGTCATGATGGATTTGGCAGAGGATTTAGCTGAGATAAAACGCATAAGTGTTGCAGAACCTCTTATGTCAGTTACCCTTCTTACAAGACAGAGGAGACCTCATAGAGGGGATAGAAGAGTAGAACAATTTGTTATCACTGAGGGTATGCCTGATCAATTTTCATCAGTAAGTGATCTCTATGAAGATTTAGATGAAGATCAGCGTTTACTTTTACGTCTTGAGCTTGAACACCTTGAAGCAGAAATTCAAAGACGTCTTACTGAAAGAGGCATTGAAACGCCAATTACCCTTGGTGGTGAAGATGTTTGGGTTGATGCGATAGGTCAATATCGCATTATTGCTCTATCTCCTGATGAAGAAGAGTCTGATGGTGATCAAGAGCATCTTAAAGGAAGAGATGATAAAGATGGTGGAGATGCGGGAGAGACCTTGTTGGCGTAAATTTTCTTCACAAATTTTCTTACAAAAGTATCAAGCTCATATCTGTAACTTCTTACTTCTTTTTTGGAAAATAGTCCCTTATGTCAGAAAGAGAGTTTGGGCAGGATAGAAGGCCAGATATCGATATTCATGAAGAAAGAGTTCAAGATATTTCACAAGAATTAGGAAGATATTACCGAGGACTTTTTAAAATATTTCCGATAGAAGATGTCAGGAATATTTTACCTGTTGCTAATTTTCCCCAGGAAGTCTGGAGTTTGCTTGGAAAAATACGGACAGGATCCCAAAACAATGCAGTGAGATTGGATCCACACCTCTCGAATGTTTTTGCAATGCTGATGAGAGAAAATGCAATGATATCTTGGGAAATTGTTGCGCAGTCACCCCAAATCGCTTTCTATGCTACAGGGGACTTAGTCTATGCTCAAGAAGTACGAGGAATTTTGGAAGAAGGCAAAGAAGTATCAGGTTAAGAATAAGATATAGTCCGATACAGTTAAGCCACTTGATGCAATGGTCAAAGTTTGGTACGGTAAAGACCATGAAACCTCAAGTTCATCCAGAATACCAATACCTTGATTTGATGAAGGAAGTCAAAGATAAAGGCTCACTCAAAATTGATCGTGGTACTGATATCAAGCTCTATAGCCTTTTTGGTCGTCAGACGCGATATGACTTGTCCCAGGGCTTTCCACTTTTGACTACCAAAAAGGTCTACTGGAAGGGCGTTTTACACGAGCTCTACTGGTTTATGTCCGGGCAGACCAATATTAAGTATTTAGTCGATAATAATGTCCACATTTGGGACGACTATCCGTATAAAATTTATTCCAAAAAAGCAGAAGAAGGCAAAGTCAAAAAACTCACGAAAGACGAATTCGTCTTGCAAATAAAAGAAAGTAAAGTCTTTGCCAAGAAATTTGGCAATTTGCCTCGAATTTATGGAGAAATGTGGCGACATTGGCCAACTCGAACCAAAAGAACTATCGATCAATTGAAGTGGGTTTTACAAGAATTGAAAGATGACCCAGATGCAAAAAATCTTATTGTCACATCCTGGAACCCAGAATACTTGTATACGATGGCAACACTGAAGGATGCCAGTAGATTCCCAATTTGCCACAATATGTATCAAGTGAGCCAACGAGATGGAAAGTTATCATTGCAGTTGTATCAGAGAAGTGCAGATCTTTTCCTTGGCGTACCATTTAATATTGCATCTTATGCACTTTTGACCATGATACTGGCCAAAGTTGCAGGATATGAGCCAGGAGAATTTGTTCATACCTTTGGTGATGTGCATATTTATGAAAATCACATTCCTCAAGTCAAAGAGCAGTTGGCGAGAAAGCCTCGTCCTTTTCCAACAGTTTCCTTTAATCACGATTTCAAAACATTGGAGGAATTCAGACCAGAATATGTTGAGTTACATGATTATGATCCACATCCTATGATGAAAGCGGAATTGACTGTTGCTGGTGGTCTGTATGACAAGAAGACCGGAAAGATGGCAGGATAATAAGATGAATAGTAGAGTAGACGTATACAATAATTTTTCTCCATTCACTTCAGCCTCTTGATAGGTTGGGAGAGTTTGGTTTGACTTTAAAAAGAAAGGAATACCTCCCAACCGGGAGGTTTTTTTGTGGTTATGTTGGCAGAACGTACATATACAGAACCTATTTTAGACAATGAATTTATTCATCCGCCTGAAGCATTGGCAACACTAGCCGAGCATATGGTAGGACTTCCATCGCGTGGTCATCATCGGCGGCCTGAAGAGGCTCGAGATCCGGTGAATGGGTTTGATTGCTCAGGATTGGTGACATATTTATTAGACATAATAGGTGAACAACGACCCACCCATATTCGTGGTGCCAATCAATATTTTGAAGAATTTGGTGTTCATGTGCATTATGGATTTCACCAAAGAGGCGACT
>PRDT01000001.1 GCA_003173995.1 Candidatus Levyibacteriota bacterium
AAACACAGGAAGAGCAGATAGAAAGAGAAGAGGCTGTTACAGAAGAAAATGACGAAGTAGAACAGGAATTAGAATCACTCAAGCAAATAGTTGGGCAACTTGACAATCAATTAAAGAGGTCGTTAGCAGATTATCAAAATTTGCAGCGTCGAACACAAGAAGAGCGTGGTGAATGGATAAGAAGTGCGAATAAGGATCTTATCTTGAAATTGTTACCGGTTTTGGATACACTGATGCTTGCCGGAAAACACTTGCAAGATAAGGGTCTTGAACTCTCAATTGATCAATTTTTGAAAGTTTTGGAAATTGAAGGAGTAAAAAGGATTGAGACAATAGGGAAAGAATTTGACCCGAATACCATGGAAGCTGTTTCTACAAAAGAATCAGTAGATGAAAAAGGAAAAGTAGTAGAAGAAATACGTGCAGGATATATGTTTTACGATATAATTATCCGAGCAGCACAAGTAATAGTAGGAGCATAAAAATATGGCAAAAATAATTGGAATCGATTTAGGAACAACAAATTCATGCGTCGCTGTCATGGAGGGTGGATCACCAAAAGTTATTCACTCTGCAGAAGGGCGAAATGTTATCCCATCTGTTGTGGATCCAAAGACACATGTTGTGGGAGATGTTGCAAAAAGACAGTTAGTTCTCAAGCCAAAAGAGACAATATTTTCAGTAAAAAGACTTATGGGACGAAAGTTCCATGATGAGTCTGTTCAATATGATATCAAGTGGCTTCCCTATACCGTAAAAGCGGGTAGAGACGATATGGCTGTTGTTGAGGTTGATGGGAAAGAATATACTCCACAAGAAATTTCAGCAATGGTCCTCCAAAAAATTAAAGCAGATGCAGAAGCCTATCTTGGCGAAAAGGTAACTCAAGCAGTTATTACTGTTCCAGCATATTTTGACGATGCACAGCGTCAGGCTACCAAGCAAGCTGGAGAAATTGCAGGACTTGATGTGCAGCGTATTATCAACGAACCAACAGCAGCAGCACTTGCCTACGGCTTAGATAAGAAAAATGCACACACAATTGCTGTTTATGACTTGGGCGGTGGAACATTTGATATTTCCATTCTTGAATTAGGTGATGGCGTGTATGAAGTTAAGTCTACCAATGGAGATACTCATCTTGGTGGAGATGATTTTGATCAAGCTATCGTTACCTTCTTAGCTGACGAATTTAAGAAAGAAAATAATATTGATCTTCGAAAAGATCCACAGGCTCTCCAAAGACTTCGCGAATCAGCTGAAAAAGCAAAAATTGAGCTTTCTTCATCTCAAGAAGCACAAATCAATCAACCATTTATTACTCAAGGAGCAAATGGTCCATTGCATTTAACCATGACACTTACCCGATCTAAGCTTGAGCAGATTGTTGACGAGCTTATCCAAAAGACACTTGAGCCAGTGAAGAAAGCACTTTCTGATGCAAAGAAAGAAGTCAAAGATATTGATGAAGTGGTTATGGTTGGTGGTATGACCAGAATGCCAAAAGTCGTTGAGACAGTTACCAAATTCTTTGGAAAAGAACCTAACAAGTCAGTCAATCCTGATGAAGTTGTGGCTATTGGTGCTGCAATTCAAGGAGGAGTTTTGGGTGGAGAAGTATCAGATGTCTTACTCTTGGATGTCACACCACTCACTCTTGGTCTTGAGACCATGGGTGCTGTTGCTACCCCACTTATTCCAAGAAATACCACCATTCCAACAAGTAAGTCTCAAGTATTTTCAACAGCATCAGACAATCAAACCCAAGTTGAAATTAATGTCTTACAAGGTGAAAGGCCAATGGCAGCTGACAACAAGTCTTTAGGGAGATTTATTCTTGACGGTATCCCACCAGCTCCACGTGGAGTCCCACAAGTTGAGGTGACTTTTGATATTGATGCATCAGGCATTCTCTCAGTCAAAGCAAAAGACAAAGCAACAGGTAAAGAGCAGTCCATTAAGATTACTGGCAGTACTGGTCTCTCGAAAGAAGAAGTCGAGAAGATGACCAAAGAAGCAGAAGTGCATGCCAAGGAAGATGAAGAGAAGAAAGGTAAAGTTGAGGCACGAAATAATGCAGACAGCCTTATCTTTACGGCAGAAAAAGCACTAAAGGATGCAGGAGAAAAAGCACCAGCTGATGCGAAGCAGCAAGTGGAAGATAAAATTAAAGCACTCAAGGATGTCCTTGAAACAGCAGGTAAAGAAGAATTAGAAGCAAAGACAAAAGAATTGTCTGATGTTCTCCAATCAGTTGGTCAGGCAATGTATCAAGCAGCAGAACAAAATAAGCCATCTGATGCTCCTGAAATAGAAAAAGATGAAAAAGAAGGCAAGACTGAGGAAAAAGCAGATAAAGATGACGCGCAAGAAGGGGAAGTCATTAGTTAATCTCTATTAGTTTTAAAATAGTATATTTCGATGCGCCAGAAAGCGCATTTTTAGTATAATAGTGCCTATTGAGAGATTTGGAAAAGCTTTATGAATAATGATTATTATCAGATATTAGGAGTTGGAAAGACAGCAACTGCAGAAGAAATAAAAAAAGCCTATCGTAAGCTTGCTCTCCAATATCATCCAGATAGAAATAAAACCAAAGAGGCAGAAGAAAGGTTCAAAGAAGTTACCAAAGCCTATGAAGTCTTGGGAGATGCTCAGAAGCGCCAGACCTACGATCAATTTGGTGCTGCTGCTTTTGAGCAAGGGGGAATGGGGGGCGGTAATCCTTTTGGTGCAGGTGGACCATTTGGTGGATTTGGCGGACAAGGTAATCCATTTACCTATACGTATTCAACAGGTAGCGATGGTGGTGGATTTGATTTTGGAGGATTTTCTGATCCATTTGAAATTTTCGAGCAATTCTTCGGTGGCGCATCTCCTTTTGGTGGTCGAAATAGACGTCCTGTTTATTCCATTGCAATTGACTTTTTGGAGGCCGTGAAAGGTACTCAGAAGAAAGTTACGATTGATGGAAAGGCTCAGACAATTAAAATTCCAGCAGGTGTTGATAATGGTTCTCGCATTCGGTTTGAGGCATATGACATTCTTGTTGAGGTAACCCCACACAAAAAATTCATGCGTGAAGGATATGATATTGTGACTAACGAGGAAATTCTCTTTACCAAGGCTATTGTTGGGACAGAACTTGAGGTTGAGACGGTTGAGGGGAAAGTAACAGTGAGAATCCCAGCAGGGACACAACCAGATACGATGATGAGACTCAAAGGCAAAGGTGTTCCTCACGTGAGAGGAAGTGGCAATGGGGACCATTATATTAGAATAAAGGTCATTATCCCCAAAAATATTACCAAAAAGCAAAGAGAACTTCTTGAAGAATTTGAAGGAGAAAAAAGTAAAAAAGGGTGGTTTTAACTACACATGAGCAGGGCGAATATCTTTTACCACAAGTTCGATTGAATCCCTATTTCCCCATGAATTTTTCGTTATCTGATAGACGACATGGACACTGTCTCCTATTTGTAATTTCCTTATATCTTCTCCTCTTCCCCATGCAACAGCTTTCACTATCCTTCCACCCTGTGATAACGTCAGGATTGGTTGATTAGCTGTTTTGCCTACCCAACGAATATTTTCGACAGTGACATTTCTGGTGAGGAAATTTGGTTCCTCATATTGGCTACTATACGGACCAAGTGCGGTGATAGTCTTCTCGTAGAGCTCCTTGCCAAATCCTGATGAGTCTGGAAATGGTACTTCAGATGCAATTTGCAAGGTGCCTTTGCGCGACGCAATTTCATACGGATGAAGTGTTAAATATTCAGTGATGGCTTCGACAAAAAGAGGGAGATCTGTAGCGCTAGTAAGGGTAATCCCTGCAGCTCTTTTATGTCCGCCGAAATGCCCTGCTGGTTCGCCATCATGGCCTTTTCTGTAGAGAGTTAAACGCTTGTCGACAGCTTGCATAGCATATTTTATTGCATCATAAATATTTACATCTCCACGACTCCTTGCCGAACCTTTCAGCACATTTGTTGCTGGATCAAGAGAAAACACAATTGTTGGCTTGCCTGTCTCATCACTAATTTTCCCAGCAAGTGGTCCTATGACGCCAGCATGAATATTTCCTGAGACAACTTGAATAGGTGAGGTACGTTGTTCTGCAAGTTGTGGGCGAGCAAGTTGCATCGCTTTATCAGTTGCTTCACGTCTGGTTTTATTTAACTCTACAAGCTGGGCTGTCAAAGCTTTTGCTTTTTCAGGAGAGCTAGCTAAAAGTAGTTGGACTGCAAGCGTTGCATCTCCCATACGTCCTGCGGCATTAATAATTGCATTCATTCTTTCAACAACTCTTGAAAGAGGAGGGTTAGTATCATACATATCCGCGACTGCTGCATTTTTCAAAGCTAAAAGACCAGGTAATTCTGTTCGTACGTATTCAACCATACCGACTTTATCAAAAATACGATTACCATTGGCTATTTGCATTACATCTGCTCTTGTTGCAAGCATAATAAGAGGAAGAATATTAGGAATATCTTGTCCAAATAGTTCTTTCATAAATACATAATTTATTCCTGAAGCACACAGATCATGCGTATGGATAACAGCATCAGCAGGATTCTCTCCTGACTCTTCATGATGGTCCATAACAATAACACGAGCTCCGAGTTGTTGCGCACGTGCTATTGCATCATGAGCAACAATACCATTATCAATAGTAATAAGAAGGCCACCAGGAGAGAGCTTGCCTTCTGCGAAAAGCTTATCTACTGCAGCTACAGTAATACCATATCCTTCTTGACGAAGAGGAATTGTATAACTCAGGTCTTGAGCCGGAAATCCAAACTTTCTCAAAAGACCATACAGTGTTGTTGTGGACACAACGCCATCAACATCATAATCTCCAAAAATAGCCACTTGAGAATTCTTAGAAAGTGCTTCACGTACAAGTCGTAATGCTCTTTCAAAATGTCTTCTTTTCTCAGGATGCATAGGATCGGTTATACCAACAGCATCAAGGGTCAGATGGGCAAGAGAGGGGTCTATAAAACGCTCTTTTCTCTCATGGATGCCTCGATCTTCCATAAGCTGATGCAGGACAGCCTCTGGTTGGGTAATGAGTAATGGTCTATCACTTTGGTGAGGGTGTTCGAGTCTCCATGCAAGCCTTCTTGTTGGAGGTTCTAATTTCCCTTCACTTTCAGTAAGGATTTCCTGCCATTCACAAAATTCTTCAAATTGTGCAAAACGTAGACTGGCAAGCTGTGCATATTCAGCAGGAGAAAGCTTGGTTATTGAGCCTGGAGAAATTGTTGTTAAAGATTCATTCCTCAGTGGTTGATGACGTTGAATGTTTCCTTGCAACCTTGCGAGTGAAGCATAGACAATAGCATCTTGGGCAAGCATAAGTGCTCCCTGTTCAAGATGCAAACGAAATTTCTTGCCTCCTTCCAAGTCCACAACATAGAGCAAAGGGTCTTCCCCTTGTTTGCCTTGAAAAGCAAATGCGTGCATTGCAAGTTGCATTGCATGAATTGGCAAAGGTCCTGTCTCTGCAATTCGTGTTTTGAATTCAATAACTTGTAATTGTCCTTGCGCATCTCTTCGTAGCTGGTCTGCTCTACCAGAAATTTCAAGTGTTTCTCCGTCAAGTTGTTCAAATGTAAGCTGATAGGGTACTTCATGCCCAGTTACTTCTGTAGGATGATTATGGAAAAGTCTTCGATAATTTTCTACAGGAGCAATAATCGCTTCATCAAATTGTTTACCTCCAACTGAGGTAAGATAATCTCGAATTTGTATATGTCCATGAGATTGAATAGCAGGAGCCCAGGTGTATCGCAAAAAAGCAGCAAGTTGGGCAGGGTCTTGCATCAAAAGATTATAATCACGTCCATGAAGTTCGTGTTCTAATTGTCCTTCAACTGCATATATTGCATCGTGAAGACTCAACCCCCTTTGTCTTAATGCAGGAGGCAGTCGTGTAGGGACAGGAGAAAGC
>PRDT01000065.1 GCA_003173995.1 Candidatus Levyibacteriota bacterium
TGCAACTTTCTGTAGAGCAAAGATAGCTCGCACGGCAAGAAAACCAACTACTAAAAGCAAAATAAAAAGGACAAATTTTTGGCGTTTACGCATTCTAGGCATGTTGAATTAAGCTTATGAAGTCTTTTGGAGCAAGGCTTGCGCCCCCAACCAAAACTCCATCTATTGATGGTAATTGAGTATAGTTTGCGATATCTTCCGCTGTCACACTACCACCGTAGAGTACATATGATACACCATTTTGAGCTTTAAGAAAACCAGCTACTGCTTCGGCATCAGATGGATCATCTGGGTGACCTGTTCCAATCGCTGCAACTGGCTCATAGGCAACAATATTCACTCCCTCTGGGATTTTCCCTTCTTTTGAATCGACACAGTAGACAACTTGTAGACCATATGCATGGGCTTGTTTTACCTTTTCAAAAAGCATTTCATCTGTCTCATGAAAGTATCGTCTTCTTTCTGAATGACCAATAATTACATATGTTGCAAAATCTTTGATCAATCTGCCTGAAACTTCTCCTGTATAAGCTCCTTCTGAAAAAGAAGACACATCTTGTGCTCCAATAGCAAATGGTATTTGCTGCTTTTTTACTTCTTCTGCACAGAGTGAGAGAAGTGGGAATGGAGGACAGATAACAACTTCTCTTTCACTATCTTTAGTCAGATGAATATCCGCTGCTGCTTCAACAAACCATTGTGTTGCTTCATCAGCCGTTTTGTGAGACTTCCAGTTAGCAATAAAAAACTGTTTTTTCATATGGTACAATGACTGTACATTTTCATTATACATGGCAATTCCTACGCTTCTCAAGGATCTAAATCCCGAGCAACAACAAGCAGTCCTCGCAACTGACGGACCTATCATTATTCTGGCAGGTGCAGGATCAGGCAAGACTCGTGTTTTGACCTATAAAGTCATTTATCTTATTCAAGAAAAGCATATCGCTCCCGATGATATTCTTATGGTAACCTTTACCAATAAAGCCGCAAATGAGATGAAAGAAAGAATGGAAAAGCTCATAGAAAGAGGCCCCAAGCCTCTTATCACAACATTTCATTCTCTTTGCGCGCGAATTCTTCGCCTTGATGGAAAATATGTAGGCTTCAGTCCATCTTTTGCAATTTATGATTCAGCTGATCAATTAGATGCAGTCAAACAGACCATGGCAACTCTGGGTCTTTCCATCAAAGAATACAAGCCGGCAGTCCTTCATGCAATGATCTCTCAGGCAAAAAATGAGCTACTCACGCCTGAGCAATATCTTTCTTTTGCCAAAGGACATTTTCAAGAAACTGTGGGAATTGTATATAAGATGTATGAGAAATTGCTGAAAGAGAACAATGCTCTCGATTTTGATGATCTTCTTTTGCTGACTGTAAAACTGTTTGAACAACAAAAAGAAGTCTTAGCAAAATATCAAGAAAAATTTCAATACATTTTAATTGATGAGTATCAGGATACGAATAAAGCACAGTATAAATTGACTAGACTTCTTGGAGCAAAATGGAAAAATATCTGTGTTGTTGGAGATTTTTCCCAAAGTATTTATAGCTGGCGAGGGGCTGATTTTCGCAATCTCTCAAAATTTACTGTAGATTTTGCCGATACGAAGACATTTAAACTCGCCCAAAATTATCGCTCAACCCAAAAAATTCTAGATGCTGCATCTTCAGTTATCTCACACAATACAACGCATCCTGTACTTGAACTCTGGACTGAAAATCCAGATGGTGAAGATATTACTCTTTATGAAGCACGAAACGAAGAAGATGAAGCAAAATTTATAGCTGGATTTGTCCAAAATTATGGGAAAGAGCATCTATCAGATATTGCAGTTTTGTATCGAACCAACGCCCAATCTCGTGTGATTGAAGAAATATTCTTACATATGGGAATTCCCTATATTCTAGTTGGGGGTACAAAATTCTATGAGAGAAAAGAAATTAAGGATGTTTTGGCTTATTTGCGCTTTTTGGCCAATCCAAAAGATATGATCTCATATAAAAGACTTGAAAAACTTGGCAAGGGTCGATTTGGAAAATTTGTCGAATTTCAAGGATCTTTTGACCCTGACATACAACAGCCAACAATAGATATTTTAGATAATGTCTTGAAAGCAACAGGATATCTCGAACTTTATGATGAAAAAGATGAAGAAGATAGACAGCGTTTAGAAAATATTAAAGAACTTCGCTCAGTTGCATTAGCTTTTCCTGAAGTCAATCATTTTTTGGAGAATGTCTCACTTGTCGAGCAAGAACAACTTCCCGATCATCCAACTGAAGGAGACAAGAAAAATGCTGTAACACTTATGACTCTTCATGCAGCAAAGGGCCTAGAATTCCCCATTGTCTTTATGATAGGCATGGAAGAAGGACTATTTCCGCATAGCCGTGCTTTAATGGACAAACATGAATTAGAGGAGGAACGCAGACTTGCCTACGTTGGTATGACAAGAGCCAGGAAAAAGCTTTTCCTTACTTTTGCTCAGAGGCGACTTTTCTTTGGACAAAGGACATCAAATACTGTTTCACGATTTCTCATGGAACTGCCTGAAAAAGTCCTTGCCAATCATCTTTCTTCATCTTACTATGAAGATAACGACCAACCTGACTATCTATGACCGCACTCTTATCAGTAACAGAAAAAGATAAAGATGTATTTAATTCACTTGCAACACATCCTCTGCAAAGTTATGAATGGGGAGAATTTCGACAAGCAACAGGAATACGAGTTATTAGGAAAATGCTTGCAGAAAGTGGCAAGCCAACACAAAGTATACAACTGACTATTCATCCCATCCCACATACTTCATGGACAATTGGATATTTACCAAAAGGCACTAAGCCAACTGCTCCACTTATTGAGGCATTAAAAACAATTGGAAGAGACAATAATTGTATTTTTATACAACTTGAACCAAATGTCGCCTACGATACCGCGATGGAGGAAGAACTTCTTACCATGGGACTTTCTCATGCAGCACATCCATTATTTACCCAATATACTTTTCAACTTGACCTCACCAAGTCAGAAGATGAGTTACTCAAAAATATGCATTCCAAAACCCGTTACAACATTAAAGTCGCACAAAAGCATAATGTTGAAATAAAGGAAGAAGATTCAGAGGAAGCATTTAGAAACTATTGGCATCTAACTGAAGAGACAACCAAAAGACAAGGCTTCTATGCACATACCAAAAAATATCATGAGCTTATGTGGCAGACTTTAAGCAAAGACAATCCCAAAGGACTTCAAGCACATTTATTTATTGGCAAATATTTACCTGAGGGTGAAAAAGAGAAAATTTCTCTTGTTGCCTGGATTCTTTTTACTTTTCAAGACAAACTCTACTATCCATATGGTTCTTCCAGTCAGCTTTATAGAAATGTTATGGCATCAAATTTGATGATGTGGGAAGCAATACGATTTGGAAAAGAAAAGAAATTAAAAATTTTTGACATGTGGGGATCCTTAGGGGAAAATCCTGATACAAATGATCCATGGTATGGATTCCATAGACTAAAAATGGGATATAATCCAACGCTGATAAAATTTATTGGAAGTTATGATCTTGTCCTTAATCCATTTCTCTATAACGGATACAAATTTGCAGATAAACTCCGTTGGCTTCTGCTCAAATTTCGTTAAGCAGTCATCTTGTAGATATATATTTCATGCTTTATGTCATGCTTGACAAGATGTAATCTTCCTTTGAATAACTTTACTGGCATCTCATATCGGTAACTAATAAATCTTGTCCCTGGCTTTACTTCTTGTAAAAATTTAGGCGTCAATCTTTTGAGCGCATTCGGAATAAGATACATAATAATAACTGTTGCGTCACTCAGTGGAACTTTGAAAAAGTTTTCTTTTTTTAGTGTTAAATGCGGCGCTTTCTGCTTCCAAATATTATATTTTGCCATAACAAACCGGAGTGGATCTATCTCAACACCAATTCCTTTTGCACCAAATTCTTTCGTTGCCGTGATAAGTGCTTCACCTGTTCCACAACCCAAGTCATATACAACGTCTTGTTTCCCAACTTTTGCTAATGTCAGCATTGCTAAGATAACATCTTTTGGAGTTTGCCACCAAGGAGCCCATGGACTGTCTGGAGGCCAAATAGCTGATAAACAATACAAAAGGAATAAAATTATGGCGATGAGGAGAATATCAATAACAATACCAAACATAGGTATTATTGTACTATGACTTTTGAAAAATTACGCGACCAATAATGTCTTTTTTCTTAATCCATCCAAAGTCACGGCTATCAGTACTATTCTCTTTATTGATACCAACTACCCACACTTTATCTTTTTCTAATTTTTCAATTTTTTTTATCAAAAATTGACGAGTATTCGGATGAAAAAAAGCAACAATGTCATTGAGGTGAAACCAAACAAAAAACCATTGTTTTTGAAGCAAAACTTTTTCTCCTTCACGAAGAACTGGACTCATACTCTCTCCTTTAATACGAAATGCTTGAAATGGAAAAAATTTGAGGAGAAATGAAGAAAACACAATTATTTTCCTGCTTTTGATTTAGAAAAGATATCTGCAATTTCATTAACAGCATCAACTAATTTTTGTGCTGCTTCATGACTTACATGCTGTTTATTCTCCGAGCATAATTTTGCTGCTTTCCAGAATGTCTCATGAAGATTTGGAAACATTTCTAAATGCTCTGGCTTGAAATAATCTGTCCAGAGAATAAGCAATTCTTCTTTACACTTTTGTGCATGTTCTTCTTTTGTCCATACCATTCTTACAAAATTATTTTTATCATCAATTGATTGATTTTCTGAAGGAAGTGCTTCGATTTTTTCTACCATCTTGGCAACTGTTGCAGCAGCAATTTGAGCTGGTTTTGGATCATAAATACCGCACGGAACATCACAGTGAGCACTTATTTCATCTTGAGGAAGAATATCAGTAAGTACATTCAGAAGTGCTTTCATATTTCTTTTCTTATACTAGTAGAAATAGCTTAATAAATCAATGGCCTATGAGATAGCTTGATCCATAAACATCAGCGAGCGTTGGTAATGCAAGATAGAGAAATAAAGAAAGTGAAAAGAGCAAAACAATAATTACAGTAAGTGCGTCAAACATGGCATTTCGAGGCTGAGTATTCATGCTGTGACTATAGAAAATCTCTGTTACAAAAGGACAAGACAAGTGGTAAGACTTGGATAAGAAGTTATTCTTTGATCATATATCCAAATCCTCTTACAGAATGGATAAGCTTTTTCTTATAATCAGCATCAATTTTTTTACGAAGATATCCTATATACACATCAACAACCCTCGTATCAACCTCATAGGAATAAAGCCAGACTCTATTGAGTATCATTTCCCTAGTCAAAACCCTTCCTTTGTTACTTATTAAATATTGGAGCAATTTAAATTCATGGGGAGAAAGTTGAATTAATTTTCCAGACCTTTTCACTTCAAATGTCTTATTATTTAATTCCAAATCCCCAACTTGTAACTTAACATCTTCACCGTGTCTGAGTCTTGCTCTCACTCGTGCGAGAAGCTCATCTGCCACAAAAGGCTTGGTGACATAGTCATCGGCTCCCAAATTGAGTCCTTTAATAACATCTGAGACATCATCTTTTGCAGTAAGAATAATAATAGGGAGATCTGGATATTTCTTACGAATTTCAATACAGACAGCCTCCCCAGTAACATTTGGCAAGCCCAAATCGAGCAAAACCAAATCAGGTTGTGATTTTTTAATCAGATTTAATGCCGCAACACCGTCAATTGCGGTCTCAACTGCATACCCATTATCAAGTAACAACTCTTTTAAGAATTCTTGAATACTTGGGTCGTCTTCAACAACAAGAACTTTATTTACCATCATAGTTTCGAGATATTAGCACTTTTACGATCCGTATTCAATGCTATCTTGAAAAGCCTTACCAAACTCTTACAATTCTCCCGCAGGCAGAGTCTTTTTTACCCCTGCCTGCAAAGGATACGCTACTTTTTGTCTCTTTGTATTATCATAAGTAAACAATATATATTTTCATGTGAATTTTCTTACATTTCTGGCATGAAGATAACTACTAGCTACATTATTGTAAGAACGCTCATTAAGAAAGTAACAACAGGCTTGTAAGAATCCCGAAAGAGCAAAGAAGGAGAATTCTTATTGAAGTATTTTTTGTAAGACACGAAAATCTTTGATAAATGCTTTCTTCAAATCAGGGAAACGAAGAGCAGCAGCTGGATGAAAAAAAAGAAGATACATTCTCTTATCCTTTTTTATTACTTTACCATGTTCGTTTTTTAATGAGATCTCTTCCTGCAACGCAGACAGTATTGCTGTTTTGCCCAATAGTACGACTATCTGGGGATCAATAATAGTAAGTTGTTTAATAAGGTATGGTCGCGCATGATCTATTTGTTTTACAGAAGGAGTTCCTCTTTTAGGTAAATATTTAACTGCACTTGTAATGAAAATCTCTTGTTCTGAAAGTCCAATTTTTTGAATATATTTTCGAAGAAGTTGTCCTGACCTTCCAACAAAAGGCCTTCCCGTCAGTGCTTCCTTTTTACCAGGTGCTTCACCAACAAATACGACCTTTGCATCAGGATTCTCTTCCCCTGGGACAGCTCTCCCAACTGATTGTTTTCTACATATAGAACAGAGCTCTATTTCTTTTGCTATAACATCTAGCTGCTCTTGTTTGGTCATTTTTTAAAGAAAATTTTTGAGAATTGGATAACTTTGCCAATAACATCTGTCTTGACCGTGTTTTTTAACTCCTGGACATCGTGTGTAATGTCCTGCATATCATCCAAAACTCGTTTGGCTGATTGAAGAGTCTTTACCAGATGATAGGCAACATATCCAACAATGCCTACAAAAGCAATACTACAAATAGCCCAAACAAAATACAATGTTGGTTGTGTCACAAGGTCACTATAAACGATTGTTCTAATAATCTGGTAATAAGCTCGAAAGAATTTTTTCCCTTAGAGTCGAATTTATCTATTATCTTTGCTATACTGCACGTATGATTTCCCTTCTGAAGAATATCCGGTTTTATGTTCTTCTCATAAGCTTTCTTTTCTCTCTTGGCATCTTTTATGCGATGCAAACCTTACTAAAAGGAGCTTCATCTCAAGCAGCCCGGTTAGAAGAGATATACGGCTTTGTCTCTCTTTTCCTTTTATATATTTCTCTTCTTATTGGTCCTTTATATTTTCGCTTTCCATCGTTACTTCTTAAAGAGCAGGTTTCAAAAGCAAGACGCGCTATTGGGGTAAGTGCATGGTATTTTGCAGTACTTCATTTCAGCATTACATTTTTCGGACAGCTTGGTGGAATGCAAGGTCTGGCATTTCTGAGCAATAATTATCTTGTCACACTTGCACTCGGAGGAGCTGGGCTTCTTATTTTGACCCTTCTTGCTATCACATCCCTTGATAAAGCAGTACAGCTGATGAAATTTAATAACTGGAAATTATTACATCGACTTGTGTATATTGCTGGACTTCTTATCCTTCTTCATATTATTTTTATAGGAAGTCATTATGGTGGTCTGTTTGATATGGTCTCCCAAATTACCTTTTACGCAGTTGGAGTACTTCTTTTGTTAGAAGCCCCTCGGTTTGATAGCTGGACTAAAAAAATCTTTTCTTTTCCTCAAATTGGTATAAGCACTGCTGTTGTTATTATTCTTCTTCTGACATATAGCATTCTTATTTTTATTCCATCAACAAATAATGTTTCAGTTAATGTTCATGCTGGACATATAGCCCTTGCGGAAGATGCAGCAAGCAACCAATTTCTCAATAGTAAAATTCCAGGCCTTCAAGGCGATCGTACACTTCGCTACACTGTTACTTTTTCCACTCCTAATACTATTCAAGCAAATACTGATACGACACTCTCATTCAGAGTCTATAATGCAAGTACTGGTGCACCTATTTCCTATTTTAAAACCCCATATACCAAGACAATGCATCTGATTATAGTCAGTAATGATCTTACTTATTTCAATCATATCCATCCCATACAAAGCGGTTATGATTTTTCTATCACAACACAATTTCCAAAAGATGGTACCTATCGCCTCTATCTTGATTTTCAACCACTTGAAGCAATAGAACAGCAAGATGCATTCACTGTTACTGTTGGTACTCCTGGATTAGAAACAGTGAACAGAGACAATTTTTCAACGAAAAAGACATTTGGTAATTATGAAGTGAATATGGACACTCATGGAAAGTTAAATGCCCAGTCTCTTACTTTTGGCGAACAAACCCTAAGCTTTACTATCAAAGATGCTAAGACCAAAAAACCTATAAAGACACTTCAACCATATTTAGCAGCGTTTGGGCATTTAGTAATGATAAATACAAATACCTATGACTATCTCCACATCCATCCAACAAATTTGACTGCACCACTACCAGGCCAAACAGGTGGACCAACCGTTGATTTCTTACCTATTGGTATTTATGGACCTATTAAGCCAGGAATATATAAAGTCTTTGCACAATTCAATCCAGATGGTAATCTATTTACAGCAGATTTTCTTGTTAACGTAGAATGAAAAAACTAAGTATTATCAGTAGCATCTTTGTTTTGATATTTTTTGTACAAACAACTCCTGTGTCTGCACACTTCTTAGCAACAGATGGAAATATTGGAGCAATTTTACATGTTGATCCAGATGATGACCCAATTGCAGGAAGCCCAAGCACCATCTTTTTTGAGTTTAAGGATAAAACAAATGCATTCAATCCGCAGAATTGTAACTGTCGATTGGACATTCTCGAAAACGGTAAAGTACTTTATTCTCAAGCTGTTTTTCAAGATAATAAGGATTTGTCTCAACTATCAGCAGCAGCGACCTATACATTTCCACAACGTGATGTGTACCAAATTGTTGTCAGTGGAAATCCACGAAGTGGCAAATCATTTCCACCCTTCAAACTTTCTTATGAATTACGTGTCGACAGAGAGGGCTCGCCGACTGATAATGCATCAACTACATGGCTATCCACTCATATTGTCCCCCTTGTCGTAGTATCTGTCACAGCTGTTATCTTATTTAGTTTTGCTATAAGGAATATATTAAAGAAGAAAGGAGGTGGACTAAATGATTAAGAAAATAACAACTTTTTTTCTTGCACTAAGTTGTCTTTTTCTCTTTGCTGTCCCAGCATTTGCTCACGTTATTGTTAGACCCAACCAAGTAGGTATTGCTGTCACACAAGACTTTTTGGTAAACGTCCCTAATGAAAAAGACAATCCTATTGTTTCAGTAAGGCTTCTTATACCTGATGTATTAAGTTCTGTTGTCCCTTATGTTGCTCAAGGATGGACAATTACTACAAAGACTAGTGGAAGTGGAGACAATACAACAGTTAGTGAAATAGATTGGAGTGGAGGGTCAATTCCTGTTGGACAAGCAGAAGAACTTGGGTTTCAAGCACAAGTTCCAGCTAAGCCCACTACGCTGAATTGGAAAGCATATCAAACATATTCTGATGGTACAGTTGTTTCTTGGGACGTAAATCCGGACACTATGAAAAATTTGTCAGATGAACAGCAAGATCAATTGGCTGATAAAGAGAATAAAGGTGAATATTCAACGACTCAGGTGATTAATGACCTAACCAAGCCAGCAATGCAAAAAGAAGATGAAAGTCATGCTGATAAAGTAGCAGTTTTGCTTGCAGCAGCGGCATTTGTTATGTCAGGTATTGCAGTCGTATTTGCAATAAAGAAAAACTAATACCTTGACAAATGCAAGTCATTTGCGTTAATATATGCAAGTAACTTGCATTTATGGTAGTTTTACAAAAAAATCATGATTGTTCTGCAGAGCTTCGAGAAGTCTCGCTGAAGGCAACACCAATACGAATTGGTGTTTTGTCTTTGCTAGAAGAGACTACTAGCCCCATTGATATAGCAACTATTCTTAAAGAATTGAAAAAAAAGAAAATAGTCGCAGATCCTGCAACTGTCTTTCGTATCATGAATTCTTTTGTTGAGAAAAATCTTGTCAGAGAAATTCATTTCCGAGAAGACAAGACACGTTATGAACTCGCTTCAAAAGATGATCATCACCATCTCCTGTGCCAAGAATGCGGTGCTATTGAGGATATTTCAGATTGCCATATAGAAGGTCTTGAAAAAGAAATTATAACCAAAAAACATTTTCTTATTAAAAGCCATTCACTTGAATTTTTTGGTATTTGTAAAAATTGTCAGAAATAATATGGAAGCACTTCTTTTATCATTTGTTACATTCATTTCTACGTTAAGTGGAGGATTTTTTGCACTGAAAAATAAAAAAAGACTCCACCTTATCATGAGTCTTACCGCAGGTGTATTAATCGGAGTAGTTTTCTTTGATATTATGCCTGAAATTTTTGATTTAACCAAGGAAAAAGGGCTTGATATTTTGCCCTCACTTATTGCACTCGTGAGTGCATTTCTTCTTATTCATATTTTAGAAAAATTAGTGATAATTCACCATTCACATGAAGATGAATATGCAACACATACACACCCTACTGTCGGTATCGTTAATGCATTAGGACTTTCCTTTCATAGCTTTTTAGATGGTGTTGGCATAGGACTTGGATTTCACGTAAGTGCACAAGTAGGACTTTTAGTTGCAATTGCAGTTATTGCACATGATTTTTCTGATGGGCTCAAC
>PRDT01000066.1 GCA_003173995.1 Candidatus Levyibacteriota bacterium
TGGGTATTGGTGGTTGGAAATGATGTCCCGATGAGAGAACCAGCCAGCGGAGCCATAAATGAGCCTTGGGAAGTTGGTTGTGTTGGAGAATTACTCAGAGGAGTAGTTACTGATGTTGTGAGTTGGTTGGTTCCAGAGAGACTATTTGAAGAGGAAGTGTTGGGTGTAGTACTACTTGTATTCGTTATCTGAGGCACTTGGGTTGATGAAGAGCTACTCTTATTTTGTCCTGAAGAGGAAGAAGATGCAGTACTGCTACTTTGCCCTGGTCCGACAAAGTTACCGAGCCAATTACCAAAGACATTGACAACAGTGACAAGGAGCTTGCCATTTCCAACGATATTGTTATTTACAAAGTTAATAAGGTTAGCAATAATTTTTGCATCTCCTGTTGAAATCGAGCTTGCACCACCAGTATTGTCATTGGTTGTGTTGCCTCCTGTATTTGCTGCAAGGGTAATTTTGTTAACAATAGTAGCAAGATTATTTTGTGTAGTTGTGGTTGTGGTATTTCCTTGTGTGGTGACACTATTATTAGATGAAGAGCCATTTCCTGTGATAGCGGTCACATTGCCTTGTGCATCTGTTGTGAAGGTTGTGCCAGCACTTCCTCCCATCTGAGCACCATCTGGCGCGCCTAGTATTTGTCCTATCCACTGCCCTGCTTTGTTAACAATAACCATCCACCAATTGCCGCCATTAATATTACTATTTGCGATATTGATAGTCTTTGCATCAACACTAGCACTTCCTGAATCAATTGAGGTATCCCCTCCTGTATTTCTACTGCCACTATTGTTACCTGTTGTTGCTGCATAAGAGAGATCATTGGTTATTGTCGCGCCATTTGTTTGGGTACTTGTTTGATTGGTGTTTGAGGATGAACTGGCAGTATTCGTACTATCTGATCCGTTATTCTGAATTCCTGTAGTACTTCCCCCACATTCTGTACAATTTGTAAATGCGCTATCTGGCAGAATAATATTGCCTGTGAGAGTGCCATAGATATTCACAAATCCTATTGCAACATTGCCTGCAATATTATTATTGGCAAAAGTAGTAACATTTGCATTAAGATTGGCATCTCCTGTATTGATGTTTGAATTTCCTCCAGTATTAAGACTTGCACTGTTATCACCAGAGTCTGCAGTAAGGGTAAGAGTATTACCTACTCCAGCTTCATTATTTTGAAATGTGTTAGTGGTGTTTTGAGTAGTTGTATTGGCAGTATTTGTACTACTGCTTCCATTACCTGAAATATTTGTTGAAGATCCAGTACAGTTAAAGATACAGTTTGCTGGGAAGTCTAACACTAAGTCTCCTGTTTGATTATCATTGACATTAAATTCAGAGACACTTACTCCAGTCAGGTTGGTATTCATATTTGAGACAATTGTGCCGGAAAGATTAGCATTTCCCGTCTGTAAATTTGTATTTCCAACATTTTCTGATGCAGTATTTTTGCCAGTAATTGTTGACTGATTGAGTCCATTATTAATAGAGGCACTATTTGTCTGCGTGGTTGTGGTAGTGCTTGCTGAAGTATTGGTTGCAGTATTGTTGCTACTACTTCCATTTCCTGTTATTTGTGGATCAGACGTGCTACTTTGACTTGTTGAAGATGTTGATGAAGGGGTGGAAGAATTGTTTGAAGGACTTTGCGAAGGTGTGACGGTTGGAGTGGGACTATTAGAAATACTTGTCGACTGATTATCAGTTGGTGTTGGTGTAGGAGTTGTATCAGAAGAACTGGTGGGATTACTGTTTGCAGGAGAGGATGAATTATTAGTTGTGTTAGATGAGGAGGCTGGATCTGTGTTAGTAGAAGTATTAGTGCTGCTTGTTGGAGTTGATGGAGGTGTTGGAGCTGTTGGTGCAGTAGGTGCTGTGGGTGGAGTTGGTGCTTGTGGCGTGTCATCAGCCTGTACAGGAATTGTTCGGAAGAAAAGTGTCGTGACGAGCAAAAGGATAATTAATAATTTTTGTGTATATTTCATATTTATTCAATTTGTTTATTCATTTTTCTCTATTTTTTCTTCTGTGTAGGGAGTATCTTGGTTAAGTACAAGATACCCCTACATCAGAAATTATTGGTTCTTATCACCACATGTGAGAAAGATCGAATGTGAAATTCATATTTCCCCATGGAAGATTAAGAGATCCATCTTGGCTAAAGATATTAGCGTTCGCTGCATTATGTACAGCTGTTCCCTGCCCTGCGTTGCCGGTAAAGATACTTGGGTCAACTCCTGAAAAATCAGTATTTCCCTTCAGGTCGTTATTTCCAGTTTTTGCATTGGAATCGAGCCAGTTAGAGATATCTGCTTTATTTCCGTCTTGGAAGACAGAAAGAGAGTGATCGATATTTGCCCAGATGTTGTTATCTGATTTAGATCCATTGCCAGCAATTTTTGCTTCAACAGTCATATCACATCCACAGCCAATGTCGGCTGCGTTGAAATTAGCCATGTTGTCAACACGGGTTCGGGTAAGAGCATTTCCAGTATCAATAGAAACATTGCCATTTCTATTGTTGTTATTGCTACCCCAATTCCATGATTGACTGCCACCGGTATTATCGTTTGCACGATTGTTGCCGGTATTTGCATTGGAGTTGATGTTGTTATCAATCCATGCACTATTGTCTTGAACAACACTAGCGGAATTGTCACTGTCGAGGTGAATATTGTTGTCACTGTTAGAACCGTTTCCGGCTATTTTTGCAGTGATTCCTCCACTACTATTTCCACCATTGCCTCCAATACTTGCTTCATTTGCATTTGCAAGATTCTTGACTGTAACATCAGTTGCTGCGCCACCTGTCGTTATAGACACGTCACCGCCAGTATTCCTGTTAGCATCATTTCTCCCGCTATTTGCGTTAGAAGTAATATCATTACTGATTGATGCATTGTTCTTTTGGAATACAGAAGATGAATTTTGTAAATCTAATGATGCATTATTGTCAGAATTTGATCCGTTGCCGGAAATATTTACCTGACTTGTTGTTGCACAATTACACCCACTCAAATCAGCGATGTTTTTATTAACACTTGTTGATACATCAACTGCTGATGTTGCATTTCCTGTATCTACACTCACGTTGCCACCAGTATTGTCATTAGCAGTATTGTTGCCAGTATTACTATTTGTTGTTATATGATTGGTGACATTAGCTTGGTTACTTTGAACAATTGTATTGTCTTGGGTACTTGTTACATGAGCAGTATTGTCTGATGAAGAGCCATTTCCTGTGATATCAATATTGGTATCAGCGAATGCAAGAGGTACAAATGCGTTAAGCAAGATAGCTCCTGTTGCAAAAGCTGTTACTATTTTTTTGTTTATTCGCATATCTGTCACCTCCTTTCTTGTCTTATCTTGAAAAAGATGAGACAACGTTGGAACTTTACATGAGAAAATTAAGTCGCCCGTAATCAAGTCGTAAGACTGGGGTAATAGCCAAGGGTAAGAGTGTGTAAGAACTTGTCTACTTGTTAGTAAAGTCGACAGGAATTGCTGTCTTGGGGCCATTTATTTCTCCAACAGATAAGACAAATTTTTTATCAGAGATATTTACTGGAAATCCAAGTCTACTATATTTTGTTGAGATTGCCTGAACCATAACGGGATCATTGTGAATATCAGGTGCAAGTTGCTCATTATTCCCTTTTGTTGAAAGTCGGACATAATCTCTCGCATTTATTTGTATTCCTTGTTGGGAAGGATTGGTAATTTTTAAATTCACTATAAAAAAGGTTCTCCCAGCTACTGCAGTAGCTTTTTCTCCTTGGAGAATAATGTCATTTTGTTCGGCAATATCGGTAATGGTATAAGCAAGCGTTGCAACTGGCGTTCCATTACTGCCATTAACAGGAAAAGAAAATGTTTTGTTGATGGTTGTCTTTTGGGTTGATATTGGTTGGGGTGTTTGCGTTGCTGGGGGCGAGATGACAGATAATCTTCCTAAGAAAAATCCAATAACAATAATGAGAATACTGAGAGTAATAAATAACCAAAGATATTTTCTGGTCATAAAAAATGATTTGTGTGTTATTGCTGTTGTTATTCCTTCTGGTGAGTACATATTGTTAATTTTTAGATACTTCAATATGAGTCATTTCATCTGAAGGATTTTTACTTATAGCTATGGCAATTGTTTGATCATCTTTACTCCCAACTAATTTATTTTCAATAATATTGTTAGTATTTGTTTGAATAACGGTTGTTGTGGTAAATGATTGTTGATGTAATTGATTCTTGTACCAGTTAGTGATAACAGCGGGTTGATCTGTTGTCTCAAGGGTAGTAGTTCCTGCAGAATTGGTAATAGTTTTGGCATTGGGATATAAAAATTCATTAATTGCTGAGGAGTTATGTGGAGATGTTTGCTGTGAAGTTGGTGAAGGTTGAGGTGATGGAACATGAGTCGGTGATGGATTTGTTGCAATTTTTTTGGTAGATTTTTGCAGAGTAAGTCCTCCAAATAGGAGTGCCCCAATACCAAAGAGAATGATACCTAATTTCGCTAATCCAAGATGTGAAAACATGACCATAACAGGAGTGTAGGACCTTTGCAATAGGATTTACTTCATAAGAAAGTTAATAAATTGTAAGAAATTATGGAGTACGTCTCAACGCAGGTTGTGCATATACATCAGACATAACAGGTAATAACAAATTTTGTTGAGGTGGTACAGAGTATGAAGCAGCTCTTCTTCTCCGTTCTCGTGGTGTTGGATAGTTATCATGGATGCGCTGTACCAATTCATCTATATCAAATGGTTTTGACAAGAAACTTTGTAGTGTGTTATCGAGCTGTTGAATAAATGATGCGTTAAAAGTACCCATGGGTAGGAATTTCCGTCTACTATTCCCTTTACTTGCTTTTAATTTTTGATAAAGCTCCCAATTGGTCTCATAAGGGTATGGAATATCAACCAGTACGAGAGGGGGTCTATGCCTTTCTATAAAACGACGGAATTCTCTCTCGTCTTGTATTTTTTTGTGTGATATATGGAATGGTGTATATCCTTCATCTTCAAGAACGATTTGCAATGTTGTAGCAATTCCCTGGTCGTCTTCGATAATACCTATCTTCTTCATTGAAGCCTGCTGGCGTTCCATAGAGTGCAGATACTACGGTAGAAATGTGAGAATCCAATACCGAGTTTGAAAAAAATGCATAATAGAAGCCCTGAGTTAGTACTTGACAAGGATGAAAAGAATATGTTTTACTAAATTTGGTAATAGAAAATGAGAAATATTTCTGCCCATCTCTCACAATTAAAAACAACGCTTCAAAAGCAGTTCCAAACTGCTGCTCAAGGTTTTACTCTTATCGAACTTTTGGTTGTTATCGGTATTTTAGGTATTCTTGCTGCATCACTTGTTGCAACTATTGATCCATTTGAGCAATTGAAAAAAGCAGCAGATGCTAATGTCAAGAATACAACCGTTGAATTCATTACTGCATCACAAAGATATTACACCACACACAATAATATGATGTGGGGAGATACAAATGTGAGTAATTGTAGTGGGGGTACAGCTCCTACTACAGCAGGTTTGGATAGCGCTGGATTTACTGGATGTCTTTCAGCTCTTATCAGTGATGGAGAATTAAAGCCAGGATTTACGACAGCAACCAATCTTATTAGTAATGTCATTGTGAGCGGCGGAAGTAATTCTGTTACTGCTTGCTTCTTGCCTCAATCAAAAGCAGAACAACGTGGAGCAAATACAAAGTATAATGCAAATGGCGCAACAAATGCCAACTGCCCCGCAACCAATCCTGGTGGCACATCCTGCTATTGGTGCTCACTCTAAGGCTTTGATGTTATGATATTTCCTCTACTGACAGTGCTCATCATGCTTGTGGTATATGTCCATAATCTTTCACGTAGTGTCTATGGAGGAGATGTTGGAGACTTAGTGACTGCTGCTTATGTCGGCGGAGTCCCACATGCTCCGGGGTATCCATTATTTACTTTTCTTGGATATCTATTGAGTCATATTTTTTTCTTTTTTAGCCCTGCATTTTCAATAGGGCTTATATCAGTACTTTCTGGTGCCGGCGCTCTCCTATTTTTTTATCTTACTATACGCAAATTATTGAAAAGAGATCTTATTAGTCTGGTTGCAACCTTTGTCATGGGTACTTCCTTTCTTTTCTGGTTTTACAATGAGATTGCTGAAGTATTTGCATTGAATAACTTTTTTGGAATGCTTCTGCTATATCTTAGCGTTACTCTTTATCAAAAATTTCAAAAGAAAATATTTTTTTTATTCTGTTTTGTAGCAGGTCTTGCTTGTACCAACCATCAAACAATTGTTCTTCTCCTTCCAGGGTTTTTGCTCCTTATTGCAGCACAAATGTGGAAGACTCAAAAAAAGAAATGGAAAATATTGTTCCAGGAATGTTTGGTGGGATTACTCTGCTTCTTGCTTGGCTTTATCCCTTACCTTTATGTAGTTGTTGCAAATATGCACAATGCTCCTATTAACTGGGATCCTGTGAAGGATATTCCTTCTTTTTTTCATTTGATACTTCGTCAAGATTATGGAACCTTTAAAGGTGGTATTTTTACTCAACCGTCATTTCTCCAGAGGTTTATTATCGTTAAAACATACCTTTTAACACTTTTATTTCAATTAACTATTCCAGTTGTTGGTGTATCTCTCATCGGAATTCTTGCTGCATGGAAAAAAAGTAAAATATTAGCAACGGCAATTTTTATAGATGTTATTCTTTGTGGCCCTTTTTTTGTTATGTATGTTGGGTTTCCGCTCAATGGGTCTTTCTATATTGGACTTTTTGAACGGTTTTTTATTCTTTCAAGCATTATTTTTCTTTTCTTCTTCCCCTTTGGACTTGATTGGCTATCAGTAAATACTTCAAAATTTCTTAAAAGAGATATGTGGAAGTACGCTCTCCCTCTTCTTTTTCTTTTAGTACCACTGCAGCTTTTTATCTATAATTTCCCAAAAACAAATTTGTCTCAAGTAATTATAGGTGATACATTTGGAAGGGATCTGCTCACACCTCTTCCAGATCAAGCAGCCCTTTTCCTTGGAGGAGACACCACATTATTTAATGCATGGTATGTGCATTATGCATTACATATACGTCCGGACATGAATATTCTTAATCTCAATGGCTTAGCACGAGATGCTTACTTTGATAATTTAAAGGCAGCATATAAAAAGCAACACCCTACACAAGATACCGTTAATCTTTCTCAAAATGTTTTACAGGATCTCAATATGAAGAGGCCTGTTTTTGCTATTGATCCAGTCCAGCCAAGTACAGAAAGTGCCAAAAAATTTACTTGGCTTCCCTACGGACTTTCTTATAAATTGTTGAAAGATAACGAATCCATACCCACAGATGATGAATACAAGAAGACATTACAAGTTATTTGGGGAAAAATGCATATTCCTTTTGCATCAGCAATGGAGAGTAAGGCAAATGGCAATCTTACTATTGCAGATTTGCCAGAAGCATACGCAAACGCAATGCTTGCAACTGGGAATTTTTTCCTCACGGATTATAAAGATACCAAAGAAGCCAAATGGTGGTACGACAAAGCTCTTCTCGTGAGCCCACACTATCCAAAAATACATAGTGTCCTTGGAGTATGGTATTTAACTATTTCCCATGAATGTTCCAATGCATCAGATCAACTGCAACAAGCAATCATACTTGATCCAACTGATCGTCTTCCCTATTATCTTCTCTATACAACTTATACCAGTTGTCTTCATGATGATAAGAAAGCAAAAGAAGTTGCAGATATTTACACAAGGGACTTTCGTTTTGACTTTAAAAAAGCATACAATGAATATATGAAAGGGAAAAAATGATTGTTTTCTCTATAGCACTTTTTATTATAGGAATATTTGTTGGGTCATTTCTTAATGTTGTAATTGATAGACTTCCAAGAAAAGAAGGATTTGTTACAGGAAGATCACATTGTGACCTTTGTGGACACACGTTGGCTTGGTATGATCTCGTACCATTACTCTCTTATGCACTTCTTTTGGGTAAATGTCGATATTGTAAAAAATTTATCGGATATGAATATCCTTTGGTTGAGCTGACCACAGGAATACTTTTTTGCATTATTCCGCTTCTCTACCCAGCAATACCAATGTTATCTCTTCTTGATACGCTTTTCATCTTTAGCATATTTGTCGTTATTTTTTATACTGACCTCTGGTATGGCATTATCCCTGATATTACTTTACTTCTTGGAATTGTGGCTTTAATTCCTATTTTTGTCATGCATCCTACTTTGCTTTTGTCATCTGTTCTTTCTGGAGTTGTAGCATGCCTTTTTTTTCTTGCACTTTTCCTAGGAACAAGAGGAAGAGGTATGGGGTTTGGTGATGTTAAGCTAGCTTTACTTTTGGGTTTACTTCTTGGTTATCCTCGTATTATTGTAAGTCTTTATATCGCTTTCTTGACAGGTGCTGGTATTGCTCTCATACTAATACTATGGCGAAAAAAGAAACTTCGAGGGGACACCATTCCTTTTGGTCCATTTCTCATACTAGGAGCGGTCCTCGGTCTTCTGTTTGGAAATTTTCTATGGGAATTATTAACAGTATATGTGCTCCATCTATAAGAACCTATAAAGGATTCTCTAAAAGAGGATTTACTCTTATTGAATTACTTGTTGCTCTTGTGATCTTCGCAATATTGGCGTTTATTGTTATTACCATTTTTAATCCATTCGCGCAGTTAAATAAAGGAAAAAATGCTCATCGACAGCGTGATCTAGATCAAATTCGTACGGCTCTTGATACTTATTATAATGATCATGAATGTTATCCAACGTCACTTACTTTTGGTACGAAATGGTCATCAGGATCGACAGTCTATATGCAAAAAGTCCCTCAAGATGTCAATTGTAATAAAACTGATGGTCTATGTTATTTATATCAAACTGATAATTCCTCGTGTCCACAGTGGAATATTCTCTATGCAACTATGCAGGCACCTGTTGTTGAAACTATTGCCACGTGTAATCTTCCTTCACAGACAAATTGTACGCCTCAAGGGTATGGTGCATCTGGTGTTAATTATTGTTTGATATCCGGTAAATTAGATTGTAGTGCAGTATCATCTGGTGCAATGCCTACTGGGCAATATGCTCCACCATCTAATCCAACTCCGACGTCTGGAAGCCAACAGGGTCAACCAACTCCAACAGGAGTGTATCCGACCTGTTCTCCAAAGAATTGGGATTGTCGAGCTGGCACT
This sequence comes from Candidatus Levyibacteriota bacterium, assembly GCA_003173995.1. GTDB lineage: Bacteria > Patescibacteriota > Microgenomatia > Levybacterales > UBA12049 > PRDT01. Next base: position 9,269 of record PRDT01000066.1, read on the forward strand.
TGTAATAAGGTTCCTGATGGTACTGGTAATTACTGTACAACTACCTGTGATTGTGCATGTAACGCAAGTTGTAACTAAATATGAAAAATGGATTTACATTAATTGAAATGATCATTACCATAGGTATTTTGGCTATACTGGCGACTATTGTTTTGGCAGTTGTAAATCCATTAGCTCAATTTCAAAAAAGTAACGATGCAAGACGCAAAGGAGATTTGGCTCAACTTCAAAGAGCTCTAGAGCAGTATTATCAAGATCATGGACAATATCCTCATTCGGCAGGAGCGACTGGAAGTCCAACATATTCGATAGTTGACTTTAGTAAGATAAATACCAATCCACCCATTGGAATAACATGGGGCAATCCATGGATTCCTTATATGAACTTCTTGCCAAAAGATACTGCGGCAGGCAGAGCATATATCTATGTCACTGATGCAACATGGCAGACCTATTGGATTTATGCTTCCCTAGAACGGGGAGGAAAAGATCCAGATGCATGTAATACTTCAGGTACAAAATGTCCTAATGTTCCAGCGAATGTTACGTGTGGAAGTTCGAATGCGTGTAACTATGGTGTCTCAAGTCCGAATACGACACCGTGATTATTTACGATTCAGTGAATATGTTTTATGATAAGTGTATGAATAAGAAAAAGCTTACTGCTCAAGGGTTTACCCTTATAGAACTTTTAGTTGTTGTTGCAATCATTGGTATTCTTGCTTCACTTATTATGGCTAATTTAGTTGGTATTAGGCAGAGGGCAAGAGATGCTCAGCGAAAGTCTGATATTAGACAAATCCAATCAGCTGTTGAATTATATCGTTCAGATGTGGGTAGCTATCCAACAACAGTACAATACCCTGCTTGCAATACATCTCTCACAGCTAATAGCACAACGTATATGAAGGCAATTCCTTGTGATCCACTAAATACCACCACACCATATTCCTATACATCTAATGGTACTACCTATTCACTGATTGCTTGTCTAGAAAATGGAAGCGACTCTCAAAAAGACGGGACAAATGTGGCTCCGTGTAATGGTACCTCTAATTACTCGTTTACGGTAACAAACCCATGATTAGCTTGAAGTATCAAAGAAGTTCATTAGGCTTTACATTTATAGAACTTCTTGTCGTTTTTACTATTACTGCAACGCTTTCAACTTTAGGTATCGCGTCATTTCTTTCGTATAGTAGAGCACAAGACCTACGAAATGCAGGATACGATCTCTCTACCCTTTTGCATACAGCAAAATCAAGCGCACAGTCTCAAGTGAAGCCTCCAGGTAAATGTGACGATACAGATACACTCAACTCATATTCTGTTTTTGTCTGTTGTGTGGGGGGAGGATGTCCTGCTTGTGTTACGAATACGGATAGTATGGAGCTTGTTGTTTCGTGTGGGAATAGACCCAATCAGGTTGTGAGCGCCAAACAGTTCCCTACTGGTGTGAGTGTTAACACACAGGTAGGTCAAACAACCTCTCGTGCTTTTTCATTTATGCCCTTGAATGGAGGTATTACAGGTGCAGGTCAAGTTGTATTAAATGGCTATAATAGCAAAACACAAAAAGTAACGGTTACTACGTTAGGAGTAATTCAATGAGATATGAGCGAGGACAAACCCTTATTGAGGTACTTATTGGTTTGGCAACAGCAGTCGTTGTCATTGCTGCCATTACAACTGCAACTATTTCCTCTCTCAATAATGCGACCTTTAGCAAAAATCAAAATCTTGCGACACAATATGCTCAGCAAGGAATGGAGATACTCCGCAATATGAGAGATAGTGACTATGGGTCTTTTAGTGCACTTTCAGGGACTTATTGTCTTGCAAAAACGTGTTCTGCTCTTGCTGCTAATAATGCTAATTGCTGGACACCAACATCTGGCAATACCTGTAATCAAAATGTTGATATTTTTGTGAGGCAAATAGATGTTCAACAGAATTCTCTCTCCTGTGATGGAACAAGTACGAAGGTTGTAAGTACAGTCTCTTGGTTTGACGCAAAATGTACTTCAGGGAATAATACATTTTGTCACCAAGTATCATTAACATCTTGTTTATCGAATGCTCAAGTTGTTCCAGTACCATGATTCATAAAAATAGACACAAACAAAAAGGATTTACTCTTGTCGAAATGCTTGCCGTTATGGTGGTTTTTGTGGTTATTGGATCTTTTGTTACTGCAATTCTTGTGACTTCTCTTAGAGGTAATAACAAAACAAATACGATAACTGCTGTGAGACAAAATGGAAATTATGCACTTTCTCAAATGGCAAAAACAATTCGGAATGCCCGTTACCTTATCTTGCCCTCATCATGTGGAACCTTGAGTTCTCCCACAGTTGTACAAAAGGTACAATTAAAAGATCCAGGAGGTAATATCATAACCTATGATTGCAGCTCTGGAACAAATATTACCTCTAATAGTGCTGGCTTATTAGATACAAATGCTGTCTCACTTTCTTCATGTCAATTTACTTGTGGCCAAAATAGTATTATTGATCCCCCTGTCATTGGCATTTCATTTTCTCTTTTACAGAAAAACACTACAACAAAATTTGCTGATCTTACTGCTTCATCAAGTGCAATTGAATTTGATTCATCCGTTGTTTTGCGCAATATTACCTATTAACATTTTCTGTTGACAGGTCGATGCTTGCTTGATACGCTAAGAGTATGTTGCAAGTGCGAAAGCATGTCTTTTCTCCTATAAAAAAGCATCAAGAAGGTCAGATACTTTTAATTGTTGTTTTGGTCATGGTTGTTGCTCTTACTGTTGGACTTTCCCTTGCTTCACGAAGTATCACAAATTTAAAAAGCTCAAGTGAGGAAGCTAACTCTCAAAAAGCATTTACTGCAGCTGAAGCAGGTATTGAAAGAGCTCTTAAGTCTGGTTTTACAACATCTGCCCCTATTCAAAATGATAGCAATTCAAATATCGATCAAGTCACGATTAAGGATATAAATAATGCACAAATTGTTCTTAATAATGGGAATTCTGTTCCTCAGGATGATGGAATTGATATTTGGTTATCAGACTATGCAACAGATTTGAACAACATGTACAAGAATCCCTGGGCAGGCAAAACTATCAATATTTATTGGGGTGCCAAAACAGGCTGTAATGATGCGGCACTTGAAATGATACTTTTTACTGGGACCAGGCTTAACCCGAAGATAGTGCGATATGCTGTTGACCCGTGCCAGGCTCGCGCGACGACACAAAATCATTTTACCTACATTAATTCGGGAGGTAGTTTACTTGGGAAGCAATTTAATTTCGTTACACAGATTACGCTTAATGCCTCGCCTCTTATCTTAAGAATTATTCCTCTTTATGCAGGTACACCAATTGGAGTCGCGGGGTATGATAATGTTGGTGCGCTTTTAGCATTTCCTTCTCAAGGCAAACTCTATACTTCTATTGGATCTTCAGGTTCTACTCAGCGAAAGGTTTCTTTTTTTCAGGGCTATGAATCTATCCCTTCAGAATATTTCTATTCTCTTTTTGGTCAGTAATTATGAAAAATAAAGCGTTTGGTCTTGATATTGGATCGTCCACAATGAAAGCTGTCTGGTTGTCTTCAGAATCAACCGGCTATTTTTTGAATGGTGCTTCTCATGCAATTACTCCTCAAAAAGGGATGATGTCAGAATCTCCTCTTGATCAGGAAGAAGTTGCACAAGCAATCCGGACTCTTATGGCTGAGGCAAAAATTGACACAAAATACGTCAGTATCGCGCTCCCTGAGAATCAGGTTTATACCCGTGTTATTGAAATGCCTAATCTATCTGATAAAGAATTAGTTTCTGCCATTTACTGGGAGGCAGAACAATACATTCCTGTTCCCCTTGCAACAATTACTCTTGATTATAGAGTATTGAGAAGGCCTGAGACACAAGATAAAAGTGGAAAGATGGATGTCTTACTCGTGGGTGCTCCGACTGCACTCATTGATAAATATGACAAAGTTTTGTCTCTTGCTGGGCTTATTATTACTTCAGTTGAGACAGAAATTCTCTCTTCTATAAGGTCTATTATTATCGGAAATAATTTTCCACCATGTCTTTTAATAACAATAGGAGCTGTCAGTACATCTCTTGCTATTGTGCGAAATGGTGTTGTAGTCTTTACCTACTCTATTCCAACTGGTGGTATTGCCATTAGTAGAGCTTTGGCAGCTGATTTTGGATTTTCTCTTCAACAAGCTGAAGAATATAAAAAGGTCTACGGTATGTCTGAGAAAACACTTGGTGGAAAAATTGCAAAAGCACTTGCTCCTGTTTTGTCTATCATTCTTGGTGAAATGAGAAAGGCAATCGCTTTTTATAATGAAAAATACACAGACGAGCCTATTCGACAAATTATCATTGGAGGTGGTAGTGCAAAATTGCCTGGTTTGACAACGTATTTCGCAAGTGAAATTGGTATTGAAACTGCAATAGCAAATCCATGGAAAATTTTAGCTCACCAAGAAGTACAAAAAGAAATTATTGATAATGCCTCCGAATATACTGTTGCAGTAGGACTTGCAATGCGATAAGTATGGCAAGAGATATTAATTTATTACCTCAAAGGAAATTAGATCTTCTTCAACAAGAGCGAACAGTTGTTATTGTTCGTGGTGTTGCTCTCGTGGTTATGATTCTTGTTGTGACCTCCGCTCTTGCAATTTTTCTTCTTAATAAGAATACATCTCTGGATTCATTGAAGGCACAACAGCAGAGTCTTCGCGCTAATTTTTCCCTTCTTCATGACAAAACAGCAAAAAATTATCTTCTTGTTGATAGAGTGACAAAAATTGCAGCAATTACAAAAAAGAAATCAACTTTTATTGGTAATATAACAACTATCGAACAGCTTGTCCCCCCTGATGTCTCTATTGACACATTTACCATTAATAAGACAAATGTCTCAATGAATGTTTCTTCAAGCTCGCTTATTTCTCTTGGAAAATATATGGATGGGCTCAACAAGCTTGTTGGGAATAAAGGATTTTTCAAAAAAATTACGATTGATAATGCTATTGCTGATGAAAAAGCAGGAAAATTTATTGTGAGTATGAAAGGAGATTTGTTATGAACAATAAGAAAATTAGTATAGATAAAACAGTTCTTCTTATCATTTATTATCGATATAGAGAATACTTGGTACCACTTATTACTATTGTTATTTCTATTCTTATCTTTACTCAATTCGTTATTCCACAATTTCAGATATGGCTTGCAAATAAAGATGAAGTTGCCATTAATCAACAAATGGTTGATGTATTATCCCGTAACGTCACTACTATTTCGTCTATGAATAGTCAGAAATTAGACAGTGATTTAAATCTTGCAATAACAGCACTTCCTTCAGAGAAAGACTTTGCTGGAGTTTTGACTGCCATCTCCAATGCTGCAAGTCTTGCGGGAGTATCTCTTGGAGATTATAGTTTTCAGATTGGTGATATTGCTGGAAAGGACTTTAAGTCACAAGATGGTCGTCTTGCACTGCAAATTGTCTTGACCATAAATGGTGGAATAGATGATACCAAAAGATTCTTAGTCACTTTACAAAAACAACTTCCCCTTTCGGATATTTCAGAAGTTGGTGTACGAAGCGCAATTCTCACATCAGTTACCGCTAATTTTTATTACAACCCATTCCCTCAACCAAATTTCCATGATACTGATCCGATTGAGACACTGAGCAAATCACAAGAAGATTTTCTTCATTCATTAAAGCCGGACAATCAATTACAAGTTGTACCATTAGGTACTCCTTCTGCCAAGCTTGGGAATCAGGCAAGTGCTAATCAGTAGGGTCTATTTCTCCAGAAGATCGGGTCTATGAATCTTAGTAATGGTATGTGATTCTTCTTTTCGCCATTTCTCAATAGCTCCATGATTACCAGAAAGCAATACATCAGGGACACGGACTCCATCATATTCTGCTGGAGTTGTATATTGTGGATATTCTAAGAGTTGGTTATCTTCATCTTCAAGTGAAAATGATTCATGTGCTGTTGCATCTTCTTTCAATACTCCACTGACGAGTCTTCCTACAGCATCAGTAACAAGCATTGCAGGAATTTCTCCGCCTGTGAGGACAAAATCTCCAATAGAAATTGTTTCATCAATGTAGGACCTTGTCCTCTCATCAATCCCTTCATAATGTCCACAAAGCAAAATAAGATGCTGAAGCTTTGATAAATCTTGTGCTTTTTTCTGTGTAAAGACTGTTCCTCTTGGATCAAGAAAGACAATTTTTTGCTCCTTCGATGAAAGATTGGGATCTTTCACACTAGAAATTGCTTGGTGAAGAACATCTACTTTCATGACCATTCCCACTCCTCCACCGTACGGCTTGTCATCGACAACTTTGTGACGTCCAATACCAAAATCCCTTATGTTTACGGTACGAATATCTAAAATGCCTCTTTCTTGTGCACGTTTGAGAATAGATTCACTCAAAGGTCCAACAAACATCTCTGGGAAAAGGGTCAGAATTGTAATCTTCATATTTCTATAAGTCTATCAGGAGAATGGCTAATTAAGGTAAATTTATTTTTAGCCTCACCAATCTCAGGCCTAATTATAGCATAGTTTTAAAGACAATGCGGACAGGTATCACTCAGTACTATCCATATTGCTAATTAATTATAAATATGATACTATAGGTTAATGTCGCGAGAAAGATCTACGGGAAATGAACCTCTTGATAGCCACGACTCTAGTGGGAGCGCGCCTCATGGTGGAGAAACCCCACAGCGGGTTGTTCCTGTAATTCGGATAGAGACTGAATTTGATATCTCTCATGAGCGTATGCCTGCCTTAATAAGGGATACAGCCCATGCGTATCGTGGCACACATCCTGATGAAGTTCCTTCAGATATGCCACTCTTCTATAGAGGCTTTAAAGCAAAATATCTTCAAGAGGTACTGACTACCGGAACATATGTGCCTAGAGATGACGATGCGCGTGATGATTGGGACCCTGAGTTATATGAGCGAGATGATTTTGGTGACGAACCTGGAGAAGCTAGAGTCCGTATGTATTGTACAACAGAGGAAGAACTACTTGATAATGGTTATGGTGTTGAGAACCCCCTTTCCTATGTAGATCAAGCTGGTGATACATTTTATCT
>PRDT01000002.1 GCA_003173995.1 Candidatus Levyibacteriota bacterium
GTCAAGGTCTTCTTGAACTCAATCAAAGTCTTGCAAGAAATGACTTTAAAGAAGCAAAGACAATGCTTGATAGCGCAAAAAGCAAATTCCCTGTTGGGACAAAAGAAGAGCAACAAATTAATGATCTGGCTGCAAAAGTAGACAAAAGTCTTGCCGACACAGCCCAAATAAATTCAGTTGACGCCAAAAAAGTTGATAGTTCTTCCTCTCCTCTTCTTGCCTTTGCAGCAAAGCAAAATGGTAATTATGTCACTGCCGATAGCACTAATTTTTATGTTGTGAGTGATACAGGAATATCCCAAACTCCACAAAAAGGCACAACAAGTAAGACAATTATTAAAAACGCGAAAGATTGGACAAATGTTGGTGGGTTTGGCACCTATTTAGGCAATTTTTATTTGCTTGATAAAAGTAGTGGCATTATTAAATATGTGGCAGCTGCTGGAAATACCTATGGTAAAGCTGATTATTTTGCCACAGGAGTAAAGCCTGACTTGTCCAATGCAACATCTCTTGCTATTGATGGGTCAATTTGGGTGCTTTCAAAAGATGGGTCAGTCCAGAAATTCACCAAGGGCAAGGCTGACAATATTACATTGACAGGGCTTGATGGCAAATTCTCCTCCCCTACTCGCATTGTGACATCAGTTGATGATGACAATATGTATATCCTTGATAATGGTAACAATCGTGTTGTTGTCTTTAAAAAAGACGGAACCTATGTCTCCCAGTATGGCGCCAATATCTTAAAGAGTGCAACAGAAATGGCAGTTGATGAGAAAAATAAGAAAATCTTTGTCCTCTCAGGCAGTGATATCTACCAAATAGACCTCAAATAAAGCCTCCTCAAGTTTACTTTGCCCAGGAAAAACGCTATCATAGGCTTATGAAAATCTATAACAAACGTGCTAATTTTGACTATGAATTACATGAGCATTTTGAGGCTGGCATTCATTTGCATGGAGCCGAGGTGAAGGCAGTGAAATTAGGCCATGCTGACCTTACGGGCAGCCATGTCAGAATTCTTGGGAGTGAGGCATATTTGGTAAATGCTCAGATATTTCCCTATAAATACGCACGACCCGAGAATTATGATGAGAGGCGTACTCGAAAGCTCCTTTTACATAAGAAGGAAATCATGGCTCTTCGATCCAAAATGGATGGCCAAAACTTGACACTTGTGCCTATTTCCCTGTATACTACCCATAACTTGATCAAGCTCGAATTAGCCTTGGGTAAAGGAAAGAAGAAGTACGAGAAAAAGGAGGCTAAAAAGAGAAAAGACTTAGACCGAGAGCTTGAAAGAGGGTACGTTTAAAACCTGTCGGCATTCGCACAAAGACAAACAAATTGTTTGTTTTTCTGGGGATGAACTGATTCGACAGGAAAGGCTCTTTAAAAACTGCAAGCCGACTTTGATGAGTAGTCGTTAAACAGAATCAAAATATAAATGCAGGATTCAAATCTGCAAACGGCATTAGCCAATGGCTAACAGACCGTGCTGATGAGTTCGTAGGTGCAATTGCACCTCAACAATTCGCACAGGTCCGACTCTTTGCATAAAAGAGGCCTGTCTCTTAATTTCTTTCTCAACGGAATTAGGAAGGCATAAACTAGTTGAGAGGACGATAAAGACACCTGGTTGGACCTTTATCTGAATTTATACCTTGGGTATATGTATTCCTGCCAATGGGAAAAGCATATATCGAGAATAAAATATTGGCTACGCTTGTAGATGTTCTTATTTAGTGTTCTTGGACTCGAGTTCATAGCTCGACATCTCCACAAAAAAACTCCCAGTAATGGGAGTTTTTTTATTCTTTGCGTTGACATATCTTATAGGACAAGATATAATTCCCTTTACTTATGGCAGGAGCAGATAGCGGACATTTCACAGATCAATCAGCAGCACAATATCGCAGTGGTGAACGAACGGGACTAGAGCGTTTGCGAATTACACCAGGTGATATTGCTACAGCTCGAAGTGAGATGCACAATCGCTTTAGTACAGGTGATCATTCTCGTGCATATATTCTTGCTGCCGACTTTTTGACTCTTTTCCCGGGGGAAAGGCCAGCTAGCTTAGATACACCTCAAGTTACAGAAGATTTGATTCGTTATATGGGTAATATTAGACGAGCAGGCGGCTCTACTGTAGCTGAAGGATATTTTCATATCATGGATGAGGCTCGTGTTTTGTTAGCCCCTACACAGAGAGAAGCATTAGCCAAACAAAGACCATCTGAAGAAGTAATTGAAGCACGTTTGGCATACGGTCGCCAGCATGGTCTGACTAGTCATTTACCTTTTGCACAACGAGTAGTTGAACTTGCCCCAGAATTAGCAGCATTACCATCCCTCCAATATGATGAGGCTGAATATCGAACACAGATAGCATTTATCCAAAACCCTCATCCTCGTGATGGAGTAGCTGTCGACCATCTTATTATAGATGGTGCAGCCCTCAAAACGCTTGATCCACTGAAATGGGAAAAATCTCCTACCGTAAAAATGACCGAGGAGTTAGTAGCACGAATGAACGAGCGCCTTGATTATTATCGAAGTCAAGGAAAAATAGATTTCTTCTGGACATTAGCACGAGCAATGGCAACTCTGGTTGCATAATACTTATTCTCTCTGATCACGAGCAAGTGCTACTCCCCATACCTTTTCAAACCCAGCTTTTTTAAGGGCATGGGCTGCCTCAGCAAGCGTTGAGCCGGTCGTCAAAATATCGTCAATAACAAAAGCTGTCTCCGCTCCTCTTGTACCAACAAACCGAAATGCATCTTTCATATTATCTGCGCGTTCTTCTTTTCTAAGACCATATTGCGGCTTGGTCTCTTTTTGTCTTGAGAGTCCTTTTATTATTTTCAAATCAAACTTCTTTCCCAATTCTTTTGCTAAAAGCTCTGCTTGGTTGTAACCACGTTCTCTCAAGCGTTTTTTGGAAAGTGGAATAGGAAGAATAAAAGGCTTTGTCTCAAGAGCTTTTTGGAAGAGTTCTTGTTGGATAAGAGATTCATACAACATTTCTCCTAAAAATTCCTTGAGACCTGAAAGATATGGCTGATATTTAAATTGATACAACAGCTTTTTCATAATGCCTTTGTAGACGACTCCGCAAAAAGAACCATCAATACTATATTTTTTCAGGCATACTGGATGAGTCATCCCATCAAATGAGGCTTTTCCACAAATAAGACAAATGCCTCTGGTGTCAAAAGAAATAGTTGCAAAACATGAAGCACACACATACTCCCCTATTTTTTTACAGCCAACACATTTTTTGGGAAATAAGATATCAAGAAGACCCATATCTTGAGTGTAGCACTAGCAAAATAGCCTCTGTTGGGGTAGTATATCTGTATGGCAAAAATTCTCCTCATACGGCATGGCCAGTCTCTTGATAACCTCAATCACATTTTTACAGGCTGGAGAGATACCGACCTTTCCCCAGATGGTATTGAAGAAGCAAAAGGCATTGGTGAAAAGCTCAAGGATGTTGCCATAACAAAAGCGTACTGCTCAGACTTAATTCGCTCCAAGCACACAACAGAGTATGCTCTAGGTAACTATCATCCAAATGTCTCTATTATTGTGGATCCTCGCCTCAGGGAGAGGGACTATGGTGAGATTGCAGGTAAAAATAAAGACGAACTGGCAAGAGAATACCCAAAAGAGTTTCCTTTGTGGCATCGGTCATTTGATGTTCCTCCTCCAGGCGGAGAGAGCATCAAAGATGTTGAAAAAAGGGTCCTTCCAGCACTTCATGACATTATGAGTGAGGCAAAACCCGATGATATTATCCTTATCTCCTGTCATGGCAATTCTATGCGTCCTATCAGACGGTATTTTGAACATATGTCTGATGAAGAAATGGCATCATTTGACCATACTCCTGGAATGATCTACGAATACTCATTTTAGCCTCCATGGTATAATAAAACCCTTGGAGGAGTCGCATAGTGGCCCATTGCGGGAGTTCGCTAAACTCTTGAGCCGTAAGGCTCGCGCAGGTTCAAATCCTGTCTCCTCCGCAGAAGGATTTGAATGCCGGACGAAGCGATAGCGCAGGAGGCGGGGTCGCGAGTTTGCGAAGCAAAACTTGTGACCAAATCCTGTCTCCTCCGCCAATATGCCACAAAAACTTTTCTACATTGCGAAGATAGTTCTCTCAACATCTCTATAAAATGAGTGGGTATGGGCGAAGACTTCTTCACCTGTCCCTTTTGCCCTGTGGACTGCCTCGTGTGCTGCTGTCTCAAGGTGGTCTGCTTGCGCATTTACATCCCCTTGAGCAGCTTCCAATACAGAGTCAATTCTACTCGCACTCCAAGAATAATGGTCATGCGTGTGATCATAGAGTGCTAACGCATTTAATCCATGTAAAGCCCCTTGGAACATATAAATATCTCTTTGTGCTGGTGGAGGATTTGGTGCATACAAAACAGTTTCTGCTCGAGCTAATAACCCATCCAGATATACTCGCGCTTCTTCTGGGGGGATCAAACCATCTTGCAGCTCTACTTGTTCATGACGCTCAAAGCTCATTTCCATAAGTTTTGTTCTTATCTCCAAAGGCAACGTCGTCTCTACATTCTCTGGCAATTGACCATGAATATGAAGATTTATTATTTGCGCCAAAGAATATTGTGTTTCTTCAACAGTAACAACAGGTTGATTCAAAATCCAGAATTGCACATCCACTTTACTCGTCCAATCAGGTTGAAAAGTCGTTGTCGGGGATTGAGAAAGTCTTTCAGTATAGACAGCATCGTACCAAACCTCATCAGGTAATAATTTTTCTCCAGGGGTTATCTCAACATCGAGGTCAAATCCACCACCAGCCACCAACCCCGCTATTATTTGTACATAATTTTGTTGATACATTGTTTGTAACCGTCCGACAACTTCTTCCTGCTCATGGAATCCTGCATTATCACGAGTTAGTCTCTGCGGAGTATTTACTAAATTAAGCTGCATACCAGATCCAACAAGAATTGCCTTGGCAAAATCAGGTACTGTAGAGCCTTCTATTACCTGTGCCAGATTAAACTGAGGAAGAGGTGTGTCATCCACCGCCAAATGAAGAGCTTGATAGCCAAGTGGTTTTATTTCAATAGTTCCAAGACCAGATTCTGGTAGCCTAAATGCTGTTTTGGCTGTTGCATTCAGTTGTACTCCATTCAAATAGACTTCTGCTCTTTCAGGAGGAATTGCTCCTGAAAATTGAGTCATTCTCTCTCTAAAAAGCGCTGCTTCCATTTGGACTGCATCAGGCTTAATGCCTCTCCATGCAGTAGTTGATGTGCCAATAAAAAGATTGGTTGGATCATTCGCTTCTTCCTTATAGGAAAGACTAAAATCGACTAAATCTCCTTTATCATTTCTTATTGCATTGAGTCTCATTATGCCCACAGTCCCTCCTTGAGATGTCTTGACTTCAACGTGATCTGCATCCTTCAAAATACTTAAGAAATGGAGTCCATGCATACCCTCACCTTGACCTGGAACAATAAGCTTGAATAATGCCTCACGAGGATCCATACCAACATGATCTCTGAGAGTAAAGCCATAGAAAGATTCTGTTGGGGTAACATAATAGCTATCAGAAATCTCAATTCGCTTTCTCTCTCCTTCCAGTCCTTCCCGTGCAATTGCTTGCCAAGAATTTTTAAAAACTTCAAAGTAAGAACTACCTGGTGTTTGGTCAAGATGAAGCGGAACATGCAATAATTCTCTCTTCCTATCTCTTAATTTATCGTCATGAAAAGTGTGAGTAAGAAGAAATTCGTCTATACTCCTTGCTGTAAGAAGTTCTTCTCGTTTTCCTTCAATATCTAAAAGGGCTAATTGAGCAGGAAAAGCTCTTGCTTGGAAGCTTCCCATATCTTCCATATCCGAGATTTCTAAGGGATTTGTTGTCGTCTGTATGATATCGAATTGTCCATGATACATTTGCCAAAGAAGCTTCTTTTTTGGCTCCCAGTGTTGTGAAAATGGATCACCTAGTGAGAATCCATACATTTTAATATCACTCGATGACAAGCCAAATGTTTGTACAAAAGGTAAAAGAATTTCATCAATTACTCTTGGCGATACCGTTGCCCTCAGTCTACCAGTTTGTTGAGGCGATATCAACAATTCAACAATTTCACCTGCAGTATATTCATCACAATCTGTCAATAACCGCTGTAATATAGGTAGCTCCAAAGGGAACCGTATTAATGTTCCATTCATAACTTTCTCCACGTAGCTTCTACCGGTTCTCATTTCGTAATCCTCTACCTGACTCACATCTTCCTCGAGATAGGCTTTCCAAACAGCAGTTCCCCTTGGAGCTCCACGAGCAATAGATAGGGCAAATTGTGTCTTAAAATTTGCAAAATTCTCTGGGGTGAAAAACTCGAGAAATTTCTCTCTCCTTTCACCTTCTAATCCTCCTATTGCCGCTAGTTCGCTTGCATTTTCTATAAGAAAATTCCAGTCTGCATAATAACCACT
>PRDT01000027.1 GCA_003173995.1 Candidatus Levyibacteriota bacterium
TATGACATCCAAAATAATTTCAAATGGTCGTATCTGCCAATTTTCACATCTTGGTATATGAAATTAATACCTTTAAATCTTCTTTTCCTTTTACTTATACTTTATGCAGGGAACATATTAAAAAAAGAACAGAAATGGATATATATCTCTTCACTTTTATCATTGTTGTTAGCCCTTTATCTTTTTACAGTAAATATTGGTAGTTGGGGAATATCATTATTTATTTTTCTGAATAACCATATTCCGGGATTTGTAATGTTCCGGAATATGTATGACAAACTAGGCTTTGCCATTTCATTTAGTCTAGCGATCATTTTTACCATATCGCTTGAAATAGTATTTAACCAGACAAAATCTTTAACTAAAAAAACATTTCTTATTGGTTTTATTTTTATAACTCTCCTCTTGAATGCAAAACCATTTTTACTTAATGAATTCCTGAGCACTCCTATTTGGACAACACATAATACTTTTAATAAAATGACAAAATTTAATAATGACTTTATGAATCTGACATCTTTTATTAAAGGCCAAGATGTTGATGCGCGTTATCTGTGGGTTCCTCTTAATGCAGGGAATACAATTCAAATAAAAGATCAGTATGTGAAAAATAATTATTACAGTGGAGTATCTCCGCTACTTATTCTAACAGGGAAGAATGACTATTCTGGTCTTACTAGTTTTGGTGATTTTGCAAATGAACTTAAAAAATATATTTATACAAAAGATTATGAAAATATTGGAAATTTTTACCAAAGATTTAACGTACAATATATTATTGTTGATCATGATCGTTCGGATGAATTTAGTAACAGTTATTTGTGTGGAGAAAATCTTTGTAACTTACAAACTAAGAAATACCTTCAAGCTATTCTAGGAAAGAAAGTAAAGGACTTTGGTAAACGATATAGTCTTTATGAAATCAATACTAAATTTGCTACTCAAAAAATATATATAACTAAAGATACAAATGGATTTAAACAAAATGACGAAAATATGGTTTCATTTCAGAAAATATCAAATATTGAATATAGATTTTCTATAAAAAATATGAGAAATGATATAGCACTTGTACTATTAAGTCCTTATTATAATAATTGGCAAATAAGAGATGTAAGTAATAAAATTCCAGTGGCGTTAGGAACACATACCAGCGTTTTTAATTATGCAAATGGTTGGGTAATTAAATTTGCTGATTTAAAAAAGGTATTACCGAGAAATAGTTACACTCTAAACAAAGACGGCTCAATAACGACACAGCTAACGTTATATTTTGATTTAGGAATTTATTATAAACTTGGAATTATTATTTCAAGCATTACTACCGTAGCAAGTATAATTATTATTGTATTTTCCATGAAAACAGATGTGGAAAAAAGAAAGCAAAATCTATGAGAAAAAGTCTTTCAGTACTCTTCATAATTTTCATTTACTCTGTCATTGTATTAGATATTCTGTTATTACAGAATAATATTCCATTTATTAGACCTGTTATATTATTAGTGTTTGCATTTTCCAGTTGGAAATTACATATATTTAAAAATGTATATTTTTTATCTGCAATGGTATTTCTCTGTTTTTCAGTTGTATTATTCTATATCTCTTCATACCCATACTTTAAAGAAAGCGCAAATTGGACATTTTATTTTATAATTTTTGGAACAATACAACTTGCTTTAAAAAATAAAACCTCATGAAAAAAATATTTTTTGTTATTCTTTTTGTTACAACAATAATTATTTTCCATAATTTTTTTCTTTCAATCTCCCCTATTATGGGTGGAGATTATACATACCTAACAAATGAAAGACTCAATTATTTCCAACATTTTTCATTTTCGTCATGGTATCCATATCAAAATATTGGATTAAGCTATCTGGGACTCTTAAATTATGCTCCATACAGTTGGATCATAGGGATGATAGGAAGCCTGGGTGTTACGTCAGTACTCCTTGAACGAATAGTATGGTGGATACCCTATTTTTTATTATCAGGTTGGTCAATCTATTTTCTGTCAAAAACCTATGCTAACAGTCGATTTGCTCCGTTAGCAATCATTATGTATGTTTGCAACACATATGCGTTGCTCATTGTTGCAGGTGGACAAGTACAAGGAATTGGAATTGCGTATGCATTAGCTCCTCTACAGATAGTTTTGCTACAAAAGATTTTTGCCAATAATCAAAACTTGCAAAGACAATTGCGATTAAGCCTCCTGTCAGGACTTATTTTAGCTATTCAAATGGTATTTGATATTCGAATCGTATATGTGACATTGGTTGCCTGTTTTATTTATGGAATTATTTACCTAGGGAGTATGTTGGTGAGTGTTCAACATTGGAATTCTCTCATAAGAAATATCCTTTTTCTTTACGTTTTACCATTAGTTGTTCTTTTTGTATTACATGCTTTTTGGATAATGCCTCTTGCACTTTCACATCAAAATCCTTTGGACCAGTATGGAAGTGCATACACCACAATAGATGCAGTGCGTTATTTTAGTTTTACGAATTTTGAGGACAGTGTTGGTCTTTTGCATCCAAATTGGCCGGAAAATATTTTTGGATTGACGCACTTTATGAGGCCTGAATTTTTACTTTTACCTCTTCTTGCATTTGGCTCTCTTTTCTTTATCAAAACTAAAAATAAAGAAAACAAAGAAGGAAAAGATATTATTTATTTTGTTTTGCTTGGTTTGATAGGAATATTTTTGGCAAAAGGAGCAAACGATCCATTTGGTGGAATATACCTTTGGATGTTTGGACATGTACCTGGATTTGAGATGTTTCGAGATCCGACAAAGTGGTATCTGCTCATAGCAATGAGTTATGCAGTCCTTATTCCATATACAGTTAGTAAAATCTATGACATATTAAAGGAGAAATTTTCATGAAAAAATATATACCACAGCTATTTATTGTTATTATTATTGGATATTTGCTTTTTCTTATCAGACCTGCACTTTTTCAGCAACTGGGTGGGACCTTCCAAACTCATAGAGTACCTCTTGAATACACAACACTCGGAAAATTTCTTGCATCGCAAACATCATTTGGGAGAGTTATGTGGCTTCCTTCACCGTCTCGATACGCCTCTTATTCAATTGCACATCCCGTTGTGAGTGCGTATGATTTTTATCATGTTGCAAGTGTAGCTGCTGTTTTACAAGAGTTACAAAAGGATGATGCCCAAGAAAAATTACAACAAAGTAGTATCAGATATTTTGTAATTCCATCTGACGTTAACGGAGAGATTTTCATTAACGACAGAAAATATGATGACAAGTTATATCACCAAACAGTAACTGTGGTAAAAAAAATATCTTGGCTGACTGAAATACAAGGCTTCGGCAACCTTCATGTCTTTTCATTATCATCTTCACATGACCATTTTTGGATGACAAATGATTTAACTGCTCATGTTAGCTATACGTTTATCAATCCTACAAAATATCAACTAACCTTTGTGGGTGTTAAAAAAGGAGATAACGTTATTTTTACTGATATGTATGATACTCATTGGCAGCTACAGACTCCGTATGGGTTAATACAACCAACGCCATTTGATAAAAAGCTCAATAGTTTTGTTCTATTACAAAATGGTAGCTATGCAGCAATACTTTCTTATACACCACAAAAATGGGTTGACATGGGTATGTGGGTAAGTGGCATTGCCCTTTTCATAATTTTTTCGTATCTACTTTATGACTGGATGCGGCATAAAAACTCAAAATAATCTCAGCTGCCTTTCAGTATCCACGCGTATTATTTGGTTTGGATCCATAAAAATGGTAAAATACAGCTATGATTAGCGCAGTTATTCCAGTGCTTAATGAAATAGAAAGTCTTGACCCTTTTTATACTCGTCTTGTAAAAGCTCTCGATAAACTTGATAAATCACATGAGATTATCTTTATTGATGATGGCTCCACGGATGGGTCACTTGCCAAATTACAATCAATTGCCAAAAAAGATTCTACTGTTAAAATCTTCTCTTTTCGTCGTAACCAGGGAAAAGCAGAAGCCCTGACTTTAGGCTTCCAAAAAGCAAAAGGAGATATAGTTGTTACCTTAGATGCAGATTTGCAGGATAGGCCAGAGGAAATAGAGAAGTTAGTAAAACTTATTAAAGATGGATATGAAGTTGTGTGTGGATGGAGAAAAGAGAGAAAAGATGCAACAAAAATGAAACTTATTTCTAAATTCTGGAATGCTGTCACAGGTGCAATGTGGGGAGTAAAGTTACATGATTATAACTGTGGTCTCAAAGCCTATACAAAAGAGGCAGCAAAGAGTCTTCACTTGTATGGAGGTATGCATCGATTTATCCCTCTTCTTGCAGTACAGCAAGGCTTTTCTATTACAGAAGTTGCTGTAGTTCATGAACCTCGAAAATTCGGTAAATCAAAATATGGATTCTCAAAAATTTTTAATCTTCCTGACATGTTTACACTACTTTTCCTTACAAAATATGGCAGAAGACCATTACATTTTTTTGCAGCTGTAGGATCGATATTATTCCTCATAGGACTTGGAATATTTTTATATTTATGGTTAGACTTGCAAATAATTCATCATTTATCTATTGGCAGGCGTCCATTATTTTTTGTTAGTCTTGTCATGATGCTTGCTGGACTACAAATTTCTTTTTCAGGACTTCTTGCAGACCTCATGATAAATCTTACCAGAACACCTCAAATGACTGAAGATGGTATTCACCATTTTATTCGGTATAGTAACGAAAAAGACGCATAATGTATGAAACCACAAGATATTATCTTTTTGGTAGTTTTTCTCATTCTCCTTTTTAAATTCAATCGACTGTGGGCACTCATTGTAGGACTTGTGTGTCTTGCGTTATCAATTCCTCTTTTTGCCAAACATATTTTCTTTACTGCAGAGCATTTGACATGGTATGGCATTGCATATATTTTTCTTGCTATGATAATAACTGCCAAACAACTTATTTATGAGAATCGGCATTGATATTTCTCAAATCGCATATCAAGGAACAGGTGTAGCAAATTTTGTGATGCAATTAGTGGAGCATCTCATACAAGAAGATACAGAGAATGACTATGTACTCTTCTATTCCAGCCTCAGAAGAGAACTTCCTGAGTCAAAACTTTGGACAAAAGATGCTAGTGGACGGATACAGGTTAATCCTCCAAAGAAGGGAGTAAAAAATATTACTATCAGTGAATTCAAGCTTCCTCCATCTTTTCTTGATATGCTCTGGAATAGGCTTCATATTTTCCCAATAGAACGATTTATTGGTCCAGTTGATATCTTCATTTCATCTGACTGGACTCAACCTCCAACAAAAGCAAAAAAAGTTACTATTCTTTATGATTTGATCGTGTATAAATATCCAGAGGAAACGCACAACCAAACTAGATTTTCTTTCAAAAATTTTATTCTTGCGTCAAATATTGTAGCTGCACAAAAAAGACGCTTAAAGTGGGTAAAAAAAGAAGTTGATAAAATTATTTGTATCTCAGAAGCAACAAAGAAAGATGCGATGGAGATTCTAAAAATAGATGAAAACAAACTTAGTGTTGTGGTTCCCGGGATATAACATATGATACTTGGCATTGATGGAAATGAAGCAAATACAGGCAAAAGGGTGGGAATAGGTGAGTATGCCTATGAGTTACTCACCCAGTTTTATCACCTTCGAGAGAAGGGAATGTTTGATTCACTCACTTTTCGTATCTATTTAAAGGACAAACCGCTTTCAGATATGCCCAAAGAAACTTCATGGTGGAAATACACGCTTGTAGGCCCTAAAAAGCTTTGGACACAACTTGGGCTTCCATTACATCTATTGGTAGATATGCACCGTCCTGATGTTTTCTTTACACCAACGCACTATGCTCCTCGATTTGCGACCATGCCAACGGCAATTGCTATCATGGACTTATCCTATCTTCATTTTCCACAACTCTTTGCAAAGAAAGATTTGTATCAGCTTACCGAGTGGACAAAATATTCTGCTCATCAAGCACGCAAGATATTTACTATTAGTAATTCTTCACGCAGTGATATAATCAAATCATACAAGGCAAAGCCTGATAACGTTGTCGTTACCTATCCAGGTATTCGAGAGGCAAAAGCAATAAAGGAAATAACTATGGATGAACTTCAGAAAAAATATACAATTTCTTCCAAATTTATATTATTTGTTGGAACACTCCAACCTCGAAAAAATGTTGCAAGACTTATAGAGGCATTTGCACTTCTTAAGAAAGAGAAAAAATATGAAGATGTGGACTTAGTACTCGTGGGTAAAAAAGGATGGTTATATGAAGACATTTTAGCTGCCCCCAAAAAATATGAAGTAGAGCCTTCAGTAAAATTTTTGGATTTTGTTCCAAATGAAGATTTACCAAGTCTTTATAAAAATGCACAATGTTATGTTTTGCCAAGTCTTTATGAAGGATTTGGATTGCCAGTCCTTGAAGCAATGAAATATGGCTGTCCAGTTATTACGAGTAATGTGAGCAGTCTTCCCGAAGCAGGAGGAGATGCGGCTCTCTATATAGATCCTGAAAATGCAAAAGATATTGCTGAAAAAATAACAAAAATTTTGGATAATAAAAATATGAGAGAAGATATGATAAAAAAAGGGTATGAACATTTGAAAAAATTTTCATGGGAGAAAGCTGCAAAAGAAACCTTGGAAGTATTACAGACATTAGCAGGCAAATAATATGCAAGAAAGAACATTAGCACAAAAAATACAAAACAGAATTGCAACAGTTGAATTGGAGTTTGTGGTTGGACTTCTTCATATCGCGGGCTATATTCCTTTCCATCACGTTCGTCGTTTTTTCTATCGTATGGCTGGAGTGACTATTGGTACAGGCTCTGCAATTCATATGCATACTATTTTTTATGATCCTCGAAATATTGTCATTGGAAAAGATACGATTATTGGAGAATTTGC
Organism: Candidatus Levyibacteriota bacterium; assembly: GCA_003173995.1. GTDB lineage: Bacteria > Patescibacteriota > Microgenomatia > Levybacterales > UBA12049 > PRDT01. The sequence goes on from PRDT01000027.1 coordinate 6,949, forward strand.
TGTCTTGGATGGACGAGACAAGCTAGTAATAGGAGATCATGTCGATATTGCATCTGATGTGATGCTCTACAATGCCGAGCATGATGTTCAGAGCGATGATTTTCATGCTGTGAAGGCTCCAACAATTGTCGAGGATTATGTATTTATTGGTCCACGAGCAATTATTCTCCCTGGTGTAACTCTAGGCAAAGGAGCAGTTGTTGGTGCAGGTGCAGTGGTGACAAAGGATGTAGCACCATTTGCTATTGTTGGGGGAGTACCTGCAAAAGTAATTGGAGAAAGAAAAGTAAAAGATCCTTCATATCGTCTCAAACGCGCAGCATGGTTTCGTTAATATGAAACTTTCCATTGTTACACTCAATTTCAAAAAGAAAGAATTGACACTTTCGTGTGTTGCTTCAGTATATAAGCATTACAAAGATCATTTTGAAAAAAATGAAATAGAAATGATAGTGGTTGATAATGCATCAGGAGATGATTCGGTCAAGATAATTCGTGAAGTCATAAAGCAAAATAACTATAAAAATGTAGAACTTATTGCTAATGATGAAAATGCTGGATTTGGTCGAGGATGCAATCTTGGCACCTCCCATGCAAAAGGAAAATATGTCCTTTTTCTCAATAATGACACTCAGGTACAAGACAATGGATTTATTGATATGGTCAACTTTCTAGATAATCGTAGTGAAATAGCAATACTAGGTGGAAGGATGAAGAATGAGGATGGTAGTGTTCAGGCATCAGTTGGGAAATTTTATACACTCTTTAATGCAGCTCTTATGCTTTTGGGTATGCAGCGGTTTGGACTTTTGTATACGAGTCCATCATCTATTACCAAAGCCGATTGGGTAAGCGGTGGCAGTATGATGGTAAGAAAAGAAGCTTTTGACAAACTAGGAGGATTTGATAAAGAAATTTTTATGTACATGGAAGATATTGAATTCTGCTTTCGGGCAAGGAAGGCGGGTTATAGCACCTACTTTTATCCTAATGTAACAACAATTCATATTGGACAGGGCAGTAGTAATCGAACATTTGCCATAACACATATTTACCAAGGACTGGTACATTTTTATAAAAAATACATGCCCACATGGCAGCTAAACGTGCTACAATTAATGCTCAAGGCAAAAGCAAAGACTCTTATCTATACAGGGAAAGTAATACATAATACCTACCTTGTCCAAACATATGAACAAGCTCTTGCAACTATTCGATAATTATTTTTTAAAATTCGCAGTCATTGCAACGCTTATTTTTACTGCGCTATATCCAAAATTACCAAGTATTCAAGTAACTCATACATGGGTCTATGTTAGGCTTGAAGACTTTGCTATTGCTGCAATTGTTATCCTCTGGGTAATTCAAGTTTTAAGAAAGAAAGTAAAAATACCATTTTTATTGGGTTCGCCAATAGCTTTGTATTGGGGAATTGGACTAGTGTCTCTTATTTTTAGTCTTCTTTTTATTGGACCTCATTTATTAAATTTTTTCCCTAAAATAGCCGCTCTTGAGTATCTGCGAAGGATAGAATATATGATCCTATTTTTCGTTGCTTTTTCCACAATAAAGACAGTGAAAGATATCAGAGATTATGTCATTGGGCTTTGTATCGCATTGACGGGTGTTATTATTTACGGCCTTGGCCAACACTTTTACCTCATGCTTTGGCATATGTTCCCATCTTTTTTTGAAAAAAATCCATTCTGCTTTCCGTCATTTCAGACAGGTAATGAAGAATTTGCAAAGGGTATACCTCTCTGCCTGCCAGAAAACGCTCGAATCACCTCAACCTTTGGAGGACATTATGATTTGGCAGCCTATATGGTACTTATTATTCCGCTTCTTATAGCACTTATGTTAGGAGTAAAAAAATGGTTTGGCAAAATTTTCTTTGGTGTTTTTTCTTTCACATCACTTCTTCTTTTAATTTTCACCTCTTCTCGTGTTTCCTTTGTAGCATATCTCGTGGGTGTTGTTTTCACACTTATCTTTATCAATAGAAAGAAATTGATTATACCTGTCTTGCT
>PRDT01000039.1 GCA_003173995.1 Candidatus Levyibacteriota bacterium
AAGTTGCTGGGTCGGCACCTGAAATAGTAGATGAAGATCCTGCATACACCCAACAGGTTGCAATTGCCCAAGCAATTGTAGGAGAGATCGGTGGAACACAAGAACAAGCAGTTGTCTGGGCACAAGTAGTCACTGCATTACAACCCGAAGAAGGGGATTGGCATGCCAAACAACGCGCTGTTATGCAGCTTCTTTTACAAGTACCACAAAGGGTTATGGATAAAGTTGCAGCTCAAGAACCCTTATTACCTACAGAGCAACAATTACTTGCAGCACTTCAAGAAGCTGCACGAGATACAGCACTACAAGAATTTGTTGATGGAGCATATTCCGACTGGTTTTTTGACAATATTTTCAGGGGAAGAGTGGATGAAACGATAAATTTGCTTGAGGATCAAGCAAGTGACCTTGAAGTAGTTGAGTTACAAGCAGCAGCAGCGGGCAATATCCCGTTAGCAGAGGCAGCTGGAGAAGTGATAGAAGAAGTGGCAGCAGCAGCACTAAGACTTGCTCATACGGCAGATGAATTAGCTGATATTCCATGGGACGAATTAGACCGTCTTACTCGTCCAGATGAACCTATTTCTGGTAGTGAACAATCTGGAGATAATGTAAGAGCAGAATCTGAGCGGATGGAGGAAGGGCCTTCAGCTGAAGAAATCCAAGCAAGACAAATAGCAACAGAAGTTGTAAATGCAATTTTTGAAAGAGCACCGCATTTATTTGATGGAAAGAAAATGCTTTCAGGACAGCTCCAACATGCAGTTCCTGGACATATTGATGGGCGCTTCGTAAGAGAATCTCTTTCGCGTGCAGGAAAGCTTTTTACTATTAAGCGCGAATCAGATCCATTAGGGATACGAGATATTGCTTTATTATTAGCATTCCGTGACAAAGAACTCAAAATAGCGGATAAACGTCTTGCTCAATTTATTGATGAAGCAGTCATCACAAAGCAAGTAGAAGTATTTTTAGATAGAGTTGCGGGGGTTGTGGCAATTACTCCTTCTGCTCGACTTACTTTTAGACAGACAATGGCAATAACAGGCATGAGTGACAACGAGTTGCATAGAGTAGGGCCTAGTGTTTTTCGCCCTGAAGGAAAAGGAGACACTGCTCTCTATAGAATTGATGAAGTGATAACGTATTTATGTGATGTAAGAAGTGGTAATGGCAAACTTTCCGCGACATCGAGGGTTTTTGCAAGAAATTTGTGTAGAGAATCTATAGCAAGAAGAAGTAAAGAGGCGGAGAGAAGATAATATGGCAAGATTTGAAGCTCTTCGAGGACAATATTTTACTGAAATGAGAGGCTTGCGAGATGTAACCGCTGAGCAAGCAACTGCAACGAGAAGAAGTAATGCTGGTGAATTAAGAGGCAGGGAAAGACTAGAACTCTTTGATGGGCTAGCTGGTAGACGAAGTGCTCATATCTATGAAATTTCGAGAATTGGGCAAGAAGTAGAGGCTGCAAGAAATGATCCTGAGATGAGAGGGGCTTTGCTTCATCTGTTAGGACAACATGAGACAGAAGTTGCACAGCAAGAAGCACTCAGAGATACAGGTACCGCAGACGAAGTTGTACGTGCGAATGATAGATTAAGGCTTCTTACCTGGAGACAAAATAATGATCCATTTCTTATTTCTGCGCGCAGTTTGGTGAATGCATTAGGTCCAGACAGTGGTGTCTTGGCAGGAACGGTATTGCCAAGATCGCTGGGAGCTGACGTCTTGGAGCAACAAAAAGAAGAAGATAGAAGAAGAAATTGTCGATATGAAGTTTACCCCGAGCAACTCACTGCTTTGGAAGCCTATTTAGCAGTACGAGCAGATAATACTTCTGAAAACAGACGAGCATTTGGTGTTGCTTTAGCAGGACTTCAACACAAAAATGAAGCAGGAGATTTGGTTCCATTAACTCATATAGGTATGGCATTGAAGAGTCTTACGGATCATGCGGTAAGAATGCTTGAAGAACGAACCAATCCACACAATGAAAGATTCTTCCGTAAAAAACCAGGTGAAGATGATGATACTGCTTTCAAGCGTGGTGTCTGGAGACCTGTGACTGAAAGAGAGCAAGCAGTGTGGGATGCAATTGTTGAGTTACAGGACCCTCGCCATGAAGAACAACATCAAATAGTAATTGATAGACATTTTGGGAGAGACTACCGTGCTTGGTATAGAGGACAAATTGTCCCACGTGAAATAGCAGATGGAGAAAAAGAAGATCCAGCCAATCTGAATAATACAGATGTGAGAGCGGCATTCTATGAAATTCATCCCCTGAAAAGACAAACTAGAGCAAGAAGAGCATCCTCTGTAGCGAGTCCAAATGGGGCAGCTTCAAATGGTGCAACTCCTGAGGCAGGAGAACAAGCTCCAGCAAGTCCATATCTTACTGATAATGAAGTCTTTGCACTCGCTGCAATGTTAACACAAGTACATGGGACAGATATTGTCCTTCCAGGAGAGTCAAAAGCTCATATGCAATTCACTCTTCCAGCAGATATCGTTAATTCATGTATGCAACTGACAAGGGCGTATGTTGCAAGAAATGGAAGAATGGATGATATTGTTGCCATGCAAAGTAGAGCAGGAGCAGTAAAGAAATTGACAAGACTATTAGAGGATGAACATTTGATTGAGACACAAGAGACGACCATTCCTCAGAATGGTGATAGTGTTGCTCCAACAGATATTCTGCAATATATTCTTATTACTCTCTATGAATTGCAGCATGGAAGTATGGTAGGATTTGTCCCAGAGTTACTTCATGATATGCAAGTTGTCCCACAATCAGTATTACGTGCTTCACAAGTTGATACACGAGATCCATTTAGCTATACATCTGTGGGGGATATAGGTAGAGCTTGGCGTGCTTCACAAAAATTTGCTCAAGCATTGGCAAATGGAGAAGCTAACGGAAAATAAATAATCTTTGTTGCGGGGCTAGGAGTCGCGCCTAGCCTATGAGATTATGAGCCTCATGTGCACTGTACACTACCCCGCGCGTGAACCTAATTATAGCAGTCTTTCATTGATTTATCCAGGCTCAATTGATATACTTACACTATCCTCAACAACCTTTATTTCCTAAGGTTTGTATTTGAGAGAGCCGATATGGCAGGGTAGCTCAACGGTGGAGCGGAGTCTTCATAAGGCTATGGTTGCGGGTCCGAGTCCCGCCCCTGCTACTGATATGGATAATCAACCAATTGGTGTTTTGGATTCGGGAGTGGGAGGATTGACGGTGCTTTCTGAAATCCGAAAAGAGCTTCCCGAAGAATCGACTATCTATATTGGCGACTCTCATAATGCCCCTTATGGGAAAAGAACCCCTGAGAATATTCTTTTTCTCTCTGAAAAATTAATCCAATTTCTTCTAGATAAGAATGCAAAAATTATCGTTATTGCTTGCAATACCATTACGGTGAATGGGATAGAGAAGCTTCGAGAGGTATTCCCAAAAGTGCCTATTGTTGGGACAGTACCTGTTGTGAAGATGGCAGCAGCAGTGACAAAGAATAAGAAGATAGGACTTCTTGTTACCGAAGCAACAGCAAAAAGCGCCTACAATCAAAATCTCATTACAACTTTTGCAAATGATTGTGACGTCACTATTGTTGGTACCAATAAATTAGTACCTCTTATAGAAGCAGAAAATAATAAAGTACTTCCAAAAGTTATTGAAGAAGAATTAGCACCATTTAAAGAAAAGGGAGTAGACACGGTTATTTTAGGATCCACACATTTTCCAATTTTGAGAAGTATGATACAGGACTTTTTAGGGCCTAAAGTGGTTGTCTTGGATTCAGGAGGAGCGGTTGCAAGACAAGTACGACGAATCCTTACTAACAACAATATTTTGTCTGATGACATTCATCCAACGCATGAACTGTATACAACAGGCAATGTTGCTCCTTTTTCACAAATTGCTAAGAAAATACTCAAAGATAAGTTTACTTCGGTATCGTCAGTGGTGTTAGAATAATTATATGACCTTTGCAGAGCTTCATAACAAACATATTGCCATTTTAGGACTTGGAGTAGAAGGAGTAGCAATGGCAAATTATCTTTTGGACCATGATATCGCTTTTAGTGTCTTGGATGAAAAGACAAAAGAACAATTGCTTGAGGTTTCTGCTCTCAGTGACGATTGGAAAAAAATAATTGCAAGACTTGATGAAAAAGGTATAGAGACTATCTTTGGTGAACGCATTACTTCCTCATCGTTAGTTCCATTTGATATTGTCATCAGAAGTCCTGGCATCTCACTACACACGGACTATATACAGGATTTTCTCCATCAAGGAGGAGAAGTGTATTCGGTTACCAAGTTGTTTTTTGATAATTGCCCCGGAAAGATTATCGGTGTCACTGGCACAAAAGGAAAAGGGACTACCAGTAGTCTTATTTATGAAATGCTCAAAAAGGCTGGAAGAGATGCGTATCTAGGAGGCAATATTGGTCAGCCGCCAATTACATTTTTAGATAGTCTTACAAAAGATTCAGTCGTGGTATTAGAACTCTCAAGCTTTCAGCTACAAGATGTTGAGAAAAGTCCTCATATTGCGGTGATGCTTATGGTGACTTCTGAGCATTTGGACTATCACAAAGATACTGCAGAATATGTGGAGGCAAAAAGAAATATTGTGAGATTTCAAACATCAGATGATATGGCAATTCTCAATAACGATTATCCGTCAAGTAAGGACACACAGCATGCTGCAAAGGGAAAAGTGGTTTTTGTGAGTCGATTTACTGATGTTGAGGAAGGATGTTTTGTCAGAAACAATGACGTTATTTTACGAATAGGTGAGGAGGAGAAAAGAATTATTGATATTTCAGATATTCTCCTTCCTGGAGCACACAATTTAGAGAATGTTTGTGCAGCTATTATGGCAGCTTTTGCCGCTGGAGTAGATATTGCTGATATAGCATTTGTTTTACGCACATTTAAAGGACTCGAGCATCGACTTGAGCTAGTCAGAGACGTGAAAGGTGTTAGGTATTATGATGATTCATTTTCTACAGTTCCAGAAACAGCAATTGCTGCCATTCAGGCATTTCAGGCTCCAGAAATAGTTATTTTAGGAGGATCAAGTAAAAATTCTGATTTTACTCAGCTTGGGAAAATACTTACAGAGACCTCGAATATTAAAGCAATTATTGGCATTGGAGTCGAGTGGAAAAGGATACAAGAAGCAGCTCCAGAGCTGAAGACAAAAGTTGTTCAGGGATGCAAGACAATGGAGGACATAGTACACAAAGCATCCTCATTTGCCCAGAAGGGAGATGTGGTTATTCTCTCTCCTGCATGTGCAAGCTTTGATATGTTTAAAAACTACAAAGACCGTGGCAATCAATTCAAAGAGCAAGTCAATCTGTTATAATCTCCCTCATGGCAAAAGTTACATTTACTATTGAAAAGAAAGATAAAAATTCTCGTGCACGAGCGGGAATACTGAAGACGCCGCATGGAGAAATCCACACACCAATGTTTGT
>PRDT01000014.1 GCA_003173995.1 Candidatus Levyibacteriota bacterium
AAAATAATAATCATAAATCGCCTTTTTATATAATCCAAAAATCAGTATTCCTCCAACAAGCCATATCAAAATTAATAATAATTTTTCTAAATTATTTTTTTGCTTCGTTTTATAGGCAGTAACTATTTGCCAAAAGAAAATCCCTAGACTTGTAATACCAAGAAGTGTAGGAAAAATATACGAGTAAATAAGGGAAGGAGTAATCTTAGCTACCTTTTCTATCGAAGGTGCGTTAAGAGGTAGTCTTCCAAAAAGTCGCAGGAATACATTACCAAAAGTTACCAATGGATTTCCTTGACTTGTTACTTTACCTGAATGGAAGATAAATGTATAGAAATTACGTGCATTAATAAATTCATGTCGGACTTCAAATCCTAAATAAGGCAACATACCAATAATAAATCCAACAATTATAAAGAAACCTGGTATGACGACCGAAGATATCCACGATGTTTTTTTGGCAAACAATATTTTGTAAAGAAAAATATAAGGAAAAATAACTAATACCAAAGCACCTGTGACAAAATGCAATTCAACAAGTATCCCCCATATGAGTCCAACAAGAAAAAAGAATAATTTATTTCTTTGTGTTACTGCTTTGTAAAGGACGTAGATAAGAAGCAAAGCAAAAAATGGAATTGGATTGGGATTCCATGATGAGCGTGAATACATGATAATAACTGGCGCAATGGCATAAAATGTCGCTGCGAGTAATCCTACTGCGGGACTAAAAAATTCTCTTCCAATTTTATAGACAAACCAAACTGTTATTGTTCCAAGGATTCCTATCATAACTGCCGGTCCTACCGGGTCATAATGGAAAAGCCATAAGAAAGGCACCATAAAGTAATAATAAAGAGGACCAAAGAAAAAACCCCCAATAGATGCCGTTGGCCCTAGAAGTGTTAAATGACCATGAAGAATATTGTAGGCAACAAGAGCATCTCTTCCCTCATCGCCCAGAAATGTCATATAATCCCCAATTTTATAGAGACGTAAAACGCCTGCTACAATAATTATTATTGCTATATATATATTTTGAAATGTTAGAAATTTTTTCATAGATTTGTTTTATTATTCGAGTGAAGTCGAGAATTTCTCGATTAGGTATATTACCTCACTCGAAGAATAAAAGGGGTTTATTGTGTAGATTTTTTCTTCCAAATAAATTTATTGTAGATAGTAAAATTCCAGATAAGAAGCAAACCTGTTCCTATTAAGAAATAAAGAAAATATCCCTCTTTTCCAAATAAGATGTCACCAAGAAATATTGTTCCGGTCTGAATAAAAATAACACCAAATGCTGAAGTTAAATAAAAATGAAGGAGTTTTATGAAGTATTGTTTTGGAGAAGTAATTTTATGATGACGAAAAGTCCAAATATTATTAAAATTATAATTTGAAAAAATTGCAACAGCAGCTCCTGCAAGATTGGCAACTGTTGGGGTCAAGTTAAAAAATTCTACTCCAATTTTTAGAATTATTGCGTTAAGAAGAAAACCAAATCCTCCCACAACTAAATACTTACCAAAAGATCCCAAAAGTAATTCCTTTATGCGAGTCAGAATAACAAATTTTACAACTTCAATGATATATCCGACCGGCGCTATCTTTGAACTTCCTAATTTCCTGTCAGAAAAATGAAATGGTACTTCTGCAATAGTAAATCCATCTCTTATAGCCTTATGTAAAAATGATATCTGAAAAATATATCCTTTAAAATTGCTTAATTCTTTTTTCTCTTTCAAGAACACTTCTTTCTTTAGTGCTCTATATCCGCCTGTCCAATCATGAATACTAAATTTTGTAAAAACAGTTCGAACAAAAATATTTGCAACTATAGAAAATGCTTTTCTTTGTGGTGGCCAATTTGCAGGAATTGATCCTCCTCCACTATATCTTGTTCCAATGACCATATCTGCACCTTCATCAATCTTTTTCATAAAATCTGGGATTTTCATTGGATCGTGTTGTCCATCTGCATCCATTTCAAAGACAACATCCGCTCCCATATGTTCAATTGCATAGCTCATCCCACGTATATAGGCTGCTCCTAAACCATGTTTGGGTCCCTGGGAAATATCTATATTTTTCCATTTCTTCATGAATTCACGTATTTCATCTGCAGTTCCATCTGGAGAATTATCGTCAGCAACAAGAATTGCCATTTCATGGTTTTCGACTTTCGGAAATACTACTTCTTCTAAAAGAGGAATCAACTTGTGAACATTTTCCTTTTCGTTATAAGTAGGGAGAATAATAACTGCTTTCATTTATGTACTTTTGAAATATTCTATGAGCTTTTTCAAACCTTCTTCTAGTGTAACCTTTGGTTCCCAGGAAAGCAATGCTTTTGCCTTTGTGATATCTGCACGACGTCTCAACGGATCATCCTTAGGCAATTCTTCACTAAAAATAATCTCACTTTGAGAATCAGTTAATTTTTTCACCATTTCTGCATATTCCTGTACGGTAAATTCAAATTCTGATCCTAAATTAATTATTTCCCCCTTCAAATTTTCAGCCATCATAAACTTTATAAGTCCATCTACCATATCAGATACATAAATAAGAGACCTCGTTTGCTTGCCATCTCCAAAAATAGTTATAGGAGCCCCAGTGAGTGCTTGATTGATAAAGTCCACAATCATTCGTCTATCCTCTTTTTGCATATTTGGGCCGTAGGTATTAAAAATTCGAGCAATACGGGCATCCACTCCCTTTTCTCTCACAAAATAGGCCACCAACGTCTCACCAAATCTTTTTGCCTCATCATAGACTGATCTTGGACCTGTTGTTGAGACATTTCCTCTATAAGTCTCTTTTTGTGGATGCTCGAGAGGGTCTCCATATGTCTCTGATGTGGAGCTGAATAAAAATCTCGCATGATATTTTTCAGCAAGTCTTAGCATATTAAGTGTTCCATTTGTATTGACCATCATCGTCTCCATGGGAAGTGCATGATAGGAAAGCTTACTATGATGGTTTGGAGAAGCTGGAGAAGCTAAATGGAACAAGAAATCTACACTTTCTGGCAATTTTTCAGCAAGTTCAGCTTCTGGTCTCGTAACATCAAAGTCGATAAACTCGAAATGGGGGTTTTCTAAGAGTGCTGCAATATTTTTCTCATTCCCTGTCAATAAATTATCAACACATATTACGCGATAACCATCTTCAATGAGGTGTTTGCATAAATGAGAACCAATAAATCCTGCTCCACCGGTGACAACAACTGTTTGCATAAGATTATCGTGACTTTTCTAATTCAACGTCAGCTTTCACCATCATTTCAACCAGTTGGGGGAATGATGTTTTTGGCTCCCAGCCGAGGACACTTTTTGCTTTACTGTAATCTCCTATCAAGTGATCGACTTCTGCTGGGCGCAAATGTTTTGGATGATTAGAAACGACATATTTTTGCCAATCCTCTATTCCAACAGTCTTAAAAGAAAGTTCTACAAACTCTTGCACACTATGTGTTTCTCCTGTTGCAACAACATAATCATCAGGAGTATCATGCTGAAGCATCATCCACATTGCTTCAACATAATCTCCAGCAAACCCCCAATCTCTCTTTGCATCAAGATTACCAAGTTCTAATTTATCTTGTTTGCCAAGAGAAATCTTTGCTACTGCATTGCTAATCTTTCGTGTCACAAATTCAAGCCCTCGTCGAGGAGATTCGTGGTTAAACAAAATACCTGAGCATGCAAACATATTAAAGCTTTCTCGATAATTGAGAGTAATGTAATGACCGTATACTTTTGCAACTCCATATGGACTTCGTGGGTAAAATCGAGTTGTTTCAGTCTGTGGAACTTCAACAACTTTTCCAAACATTTCTGAGGATGATGCCTGATAGAATTTTGCATCTGGCTTGACTGTTCTCACTGCCTCAAGCATACGAGTAACACCAATACCTGTAAATTCACCTGTCAAAACTGGTTGATCCCATGATGTTTTCACGAATGACTGTGCAGCCAAATTGTAGACTTCATCAGGTTGTGATTCCCTAACTGCTGCAACAAGAGAACTTGAATCAAGAAGATCTGCAGAAAGAATTTCAATTTTATCTTCAATATGCTTTATTCTTTCATTATTAACGGTACTTGATCTTCGTGTTGTTCCGAAAACCTTATATCCTTTATTAAGAAGAAACTCTGCTAAATAGGAAGCGTCTTGTCCTGTAATTCCGGTAATTAATGCTGTTTTTGCCATAAAAAGAAGTATTACCTAAGCTCTAATACCATTTATTTTACTCAATATTTCTCCAATAGTCTAGTGTATCTTTTAACGATTGTTCAAGGCTAATTTCAGGCTTCCAACCGGTCGTATCCAATATTTTTGTATTATCCGAAACTATTTCTGGAATATCACTTGGACGAAGCTTCTGGAGATCAGTCTCCACTGTGATTTTGGTATTACTCAACCCAATAAGAGTATCCAAAATCTCTTGAATTTTATGTGATGTACCTGAGCCAATGTTATACACTTCTTCACTTTGTCCTTTTTCCATAAGAAGTGCATATGCCCTTACCATATCTCGTACATCAGTAAAATCTCGTTTTGCATCTAAATTCCCTACCTTCACAACAGGTTCTTGCTTCCCCTTTTCAATATCAGCTATTTGCTTAGCAAAATCCGAAACAACAAATCCTGGAGCCTGTCTTGGACCTATGTGGTTAAATGGCCTTACTCGAATAATTGGCATTTTATAGGAAAGGGCATATTGCAGACCAATAAAATCTTGAGCTACTTTAGATGAAGCATAAGGATTACCTGGACGAAGAGGAGCATCTTCATTAAGTGGGAGATTTTCTGGTCTAACATATCCATACACTTCTGCTGAGGAGATGACCATAACTTTTGTATTCATCAAATTTTCTTTTCGTAAAGATTCCAAAACAAATAACTCTGCATCAACATTATTATTAAATGTCGTAACAGGATCTTTGAAAGATGCAGCAACAGAAGCAACAGCTGCCAAATGATAAATCACATCTGGTCTTTTTTGTGCTATGAGACTTTCAATTGCATCTTTTTGAGTCAAATCAAGTTTTACCAAATCTAACTTGTCCTTTATATTTGCGACATTATTAATGCTATTCTCTGCTAAAAATGTCCCCGCTACCTCTACATCTGATTGAGATAAAAGATGCTCTGCCAAAAAACTTCCAGCAAATCCTGTAATACCCGTAATAAGAACTTTGGTCATGCTAAGAGAATTTTAGCAGGTTTGAAGATAGACGACAACGGAGTGTTATAATCATAAGCATATGTCAGAAATTACCATAAAAATATTTGAAAAATTATCACCGGAATTAGAAAAGCAGACTGATGAATTACGATATATTGCATTTAATAAGAAAGATTTAACTCCCAAACAAAAGGAAATAAATAATGAAAAATTTACCTTTTCAAAGGATTGTTTTGCTTATATTATTGCTTTTATACAAAATACCCCAGTTGGGTATATTCGATTATTCAAACGTACCATTCATTTCTATGGAAAAGTGGTCATTCTTGGAGGAATTGGTGGTGTTTGTACAGATCCTCACCAACAAAGAAAAGGGATTGCAACACAAATGCTTCAAATCGCAATCAAAGAATTAAAAAAGCAACACTGTGATATAGCATATTTGTGTACGAATATAGAAAAATTAGGAAAATTGTATGGAAAAGTAGGATTTGTTCCACTTAACCGACAATATACATTTACTGGTAACTCAGGAAGGAAATATTTTGATACAGACGGGATGATAGCACCGATTAATTCAGAAAATATATTTCAAGAGGTACTAAACAATAAAGAAATTTTTGATTTAGAAGGATTGAATTGGTAAACTATCTACCAACTCCAATGTAGCTAAATCCAAGAGCTTTCATTTTCTCAGGCTCGTAAATATTTCGTCCATCAACAATATTTGGTTGTTTCATGAGTTTTTTCAGATCTTCTACATCTAATTGTTTGAATTCATTCCACTCTGTCATAAAAATAAGAAGATCAACACCTTTTGCTACTTCATGAGCGTTATCACAAAATGTTAATCCTTTGAATTCGGCAAGACGTCTTGCATTATCCATTGCAATTGGATCATATGCTTTTACCTTTGCCCCTGCTTTCAAGAGTTCCGGAATAACAGTTCGAGATGGCGCATCTCTCATGTCATCAGTATCAGGCTTAAATGAAAGACCCAATACTCCAATAGATGCGTCTTTTATATTACCAGCTAACAAGCGCTTCACCTTATCTGCAACAAGATGCATTGCCTGTTTATTAATTGTCTCAACATCTTTGAGAAGATCGAATTCATATCCATTTTCATGGGCAATTGCGATAAGAGCCTTCACATCTTTAGGGAAGCAGCTTCCGCCATACCCAGCTCCTGCATTAAGGAAATAGGTACCAACTCTTTTATCAAGACCTACTGCCTGAAGAACATCTGGACCATTTGCTCCTACTTTTTCAGAAAGCATTGCAATAGCATTTGCAAAAGATATTTTTGTTGCGAGGAATGCATTGGAGGCATACTTGATCATTTCTGCTGTAGGGACATTAGTAAGTACAACAGTACTTCCACCGTTATTTTCAATAATTGGCTTGTGAAGCTCTACAAGCGTATCTTCTGCTCTATCAGTATCTGTACCTATAACAACTCTGTCTGGATGTTGGGTATCCCCAATTGCTTGTCCTTCTCTCAGGAATTCTGGGCATGATGCAATATCAAATTCTGCTTTATGAGGCTTCACCTTTTCAATAATCTCTTTTACTTTGTAATTCGTACCCACTGGGACAGTACTCTTAGTGATAACAACTGTATATCCATCTAAATTCTTACCAATCTCCTCGGCTACTTGGAAAACAACAGATAAGTCTGCTTCACCTGTTGGCTTTGGCGGTGTTCCTACGGCAATAAAGACAACTTCTGATTCTGAAATCGCAGGGGAATAATCAAGAGTAAAGAGCAATCTGCCAGCTTTTACATTTCTTATAACTAATTCTTCAAGTCCAGGTTCATAAATAGGTAGTATTCCTTTTTTGAGGTTTTCTACCTTTTCTGGAGTGTGACCAATAACCCATACTTTATTGCCCAAGTCAGCAAAAACTGCAGCTGTTACGAGTCCTACATATCCGTGGCCTAAAAATGTGATTGTCATAATTGTTGTTTGATAAGTTGTAATCCTTCTTCAAACCCATGAAGCGTTACACCAAGTTGTTTTATTTTAGCATTATTCATGGATAAATCAAATGGTCTTTGCGCTTTACCTTGAAAATATTCGCCACGTGTTGTTGTCTCTATCAAATTTATATCTAGAGCAAACGTTTTTGCTATCAAAAGTGCTGCATCGTGAGGAGATAAAGACTGGCTTCCTGTCATATGATATATTCCTGTTACTTTTGCCTGTATAAGCTTGTCGAAACCAGTAGCAATGTCATCAATAAATGTTGGACAATATTTATGATCGCTAATTGCTTTAATTTCTAATCCCTGTGAGAGTCTATTTTTCATTGCTCTAAAAAAATCATTTTTTTCAAATTGCGCTCTATAAGGATAGGCAATTCGTGCAATAACCCAAGGACTTTTTGCATTTTGTACTCTTTTTTCGCCTTCATATTTTGTCGTTGCATACCAATTAACAGGGTTTGGCGTATCTTCTTCTGTATATCCTCCTTCTGGAGTGTGCTCACCATCAAAAACAAAATCAGTTGAGATATAGATGAGCTTCTTCCCAGTTTCTTCACATGCAGCAACAACATGCTCAGTACCAAGTACATTCATTTTCCAGGGTTCGCTTTCTTCATCTAGAGACTTTTGTTCTTCAGCCCCATCTACATTGGTAAATGCGGCCATATGAATAACAACTTCTGCTTCTGAATTTTTAATTCGAGAGGTAACAGCATCGCGATTTGTAATATCTGTGTCTGTCTTGCGACTGATATCTTCAAATTCGTACGAGGAATTAAGGAGTTCAACAACCCTGGAGCCAACAAGTCCGGAAAGCCCGGTACCAATAATTTTCACTTTGATAAATCTCCTATCAGTGGTAATGAGAACGCTTCTTCTTGATAAGCAAAAAATTTAAGAAATACATTCCTATGATCAAAAGCAAATTCTCCTTCCTCTGGTAATGTCTCTTTACTAAACCACTCAGCAGAAACCGTTTCCCAGTCTGTCTGAATATCTCCAGTTGTCACATCAACAATATAAATAAAATCAACATTTTGTCTATCTTCTTTTGGTCTATTGGGATTGTCGTTGAGATGAAAAAGACAACGTATCTTTCCACTTAATCCTGTTTCTTCTTGTAATTCTCGCAAAACAGCTTCTTCTGTTGTTTCTCCTCTATCAAAAAATCCACCTGGTACACTGTACTTCCCTGGATTTGGCACACTTTGGCCACGCTTTATTAAAAGGACTTCACCTTTTTCATTAACTGCAATCGCTCCGACAGTTACGTGTCTTAGTCCAGGAGCTGCTTTATTACCTTTTTCAAAATAACATGTAATCATCTTTGTGAGTATTGCTTGTCGTAGTAATCTTTATATGAACCGTTCTTTATAGCTCTCCACCAACCTTCATGAGATTTGTACCACTCAACTGTTTTTGTCAGCCACTCATCGAAATCATATTGAGGTTCCCATCCCAACTCATTTTTAATCTTTGACCAATCAATAGCATATCTTCTATCATGTCCAGGTCTATCTTTGACATACTCCAAATAACTTTCATCTTTTCCCAAAAGACTTAAAATTTTCTTCGCTACGTCCAAATTATTAATATCTCCATGCTCTGGTCGGAGTCCTCCTACACAATATGTCTCTCCAATTTTTCCATCCTGAAGTACTCTTTCAATTGCTCGACAATGATCTTCAACATACAGCCAATCTCTGACATACAATCCATCTCCATAAACAGGTACTTTTTTATCTTCAATAAGATTAGTGATAGCAAGGGGAATTAATTTTTCTGGAAATTGATAAGGTCCAAAATTATTTGAACAATTAGTAATAGTTATTGGTAATTCATATGTATCTGCATATGCTCTGACCAAATGATCTGATCCTGCTTTACTTGCTGAATATGGACTATGAGGATTATAGGAAGTTGCTTCATTAAATTTTGTTGAATTATCTAAGGAGAGTGCGCCAAACACCTCATCGGTACTCACATGATGGAACCTTTTGACTCTGTATTTGAGTGCAACGTCAAGTAAAACTTGTGTGCCTGCAACATTTGTTTCTACAAAATCCGATGGATTCATGATAGATCTATCAACATGACTCTCAGCTGCAAAATGAACAACTATATCTGCTCCCTCCATTGCTTTCTCTACATCTGAGACAGAGCAAATATCTCCTTTTACAAAGTGATAGTTATCATGATGCTCTACCTCAGTAAGATTTGCTAAATTACCTGCATAGGTGAGCTTATCGAAGTTAATTATTTGATCGTTAGGATGTTGTCGTAGCCAATACAGAACAAAATTTGATCCGATAAATCCAGCTCCTCCTGTAACAAAAAGTTTCATAATTTTTTCTCCCTTTTTAATCTATCTATCATGAGTATACCAATTATACTCGCTGAATTGGTAATTTCGCCAGTCATTACTTTCGCAACTGCTTCCTCAATAGATAATTTTACCATTTCTATCTCTTCATCTTCTTCTAATTCTTGCTTGCTAAATTCTAAGTCCCTTGCCAAAAAAAGATATGCCTGTCCATAAAAGACACTACTTGCTAACTCTACTTTAGCAAGCTGCTCCCATTGCGAAGCCTGTATCCCTAATTCTTCACGTAATTCCCTTTTTGCTGTTTGAAGTGGCATCTCTCCTTCTTTATCCATAAATCCGGCTGAGGCTGCAATAACAGTCTTGTCAAACATATAACGGTATTCAGAGACCAAAACAAGCTCGTTATTCTCAGTGAGTGGGAACATCACAACAACAGGTTTGCGCTTGGCCGTATGATGAATCGCTTTTTTGCCAGAGGGGTAAATCAATTCTTCTTCCTCAACGTGAAAAAGCTTTGCATTAAAAACAGATTTTGATGTTACAGATGGGTGTTTTGCCATGAAATGATAGGCAGGTTATACTATGTCATTCTCATTTTTCTGAGCCCAGTAGCGATTTGATCGATACAAACTAGTAAATGTCCCTGCATCACTCCAAAATCCATCAAGATTTGCCCATTTCATTTTACCGCTTTTGATATAAATATTATTAACATCAGTAATTTCTAATTCTCCTCTATCTGATGGCTTCAGTTTATGAATGAGCTCAAAGACGGTATTATCATAAATATATACTCCTGTTACTGCCATATTGGTCTTTGGATTTTTTGGCTTTTCCTCAATGCCAATAACTTTTGAAGGGTCTTTCGGATCAAATTCTGCCACTCCAAATCGCTGTGCATCAGTTACTTCTTTTAGGAAAATCATGGCACCATCTGAAAAACTTTTTACTGCTTTTGAAATATTTGCATCCGTTGTATTATCTCCCAAGATAACCGCAACTGAATCTCTATCAACAAAATCCCTTGCGAGAGATAGTGCATCAGCAATTCCACCATCTGGTTTTTCTTGATATGCATATTCTAGATGTGTAACACCTAACTCTTTTCCATTTTTCAACACACTCAAAAAATGACCAACATGAGGGCCACTGGTGACAATAAGAATATCTGTTACTCCTGCTTTAACCAATGTTTCAATGGGATAGAAGATCATGGGCTTATCGAATACGGGAAGTAAATGTTTATTTGTGACGTGTGTGAGTGGGTAAAGTCGTGTTCCAAGTCCTCCTGCAAGAATAACACCTTTCATAAGATTCCTTTCAAAACAAAAAGCGTAATTGCTACGCCTAACATGGCAATTGTAACATATTCTAGCACAATTTTCAGTTTGAGGTTATGGTGAACAATGTGATGTAGTATTCCCCACATTGCATAAAAAAATGCCATAAAAACAACAAGTGCCATTTGTATAGGCTTTTGATCACCTATGCGAGAAATAATCAAAATAAGTGTCGCTAAAACACCAATTTGACAGATATAATAACCGATATGTTTTTTCATACTTAGAATATAATACCGCTTCCGAGCATAGTTGCGATAATCAAAATTGCTACCAAGAATAATATGTGATCAATATTATGCCCAACAATCCTTACAATATTTTTCTTCCCAACAAATATCAAGTCAATTGTAAAAACAACAATGAAGAGAAGAACCAAAGCAACACCAATAGCTCTTGTGAAGAAAATACTATCGATTAATGGCTTCTCAACGACTTTTTGTGCTGAAGATGTCTCAGCTGGTTTGGGAGAAGGGGAAGGAATGGGAGTTAGTGTCGGAACTGTTGTTGGTGTTGGTGAAGGAACTACATTTTTTTGAGCTGCTGCAACTTGCTCAACAACGGGTTGAGCTTGTGCTTGTGCAGGAGCAAGACTTCTGCTCCCAAATTCCTGAACAACAAGTACGGTATCTGAATCACCTGTTAGACTTCCCTCTTGGACTGCAAAGCCAACATCTTTGTAATTTGCTGATAGTAAATTGGCTCTATGTCCTGGACTTGCCATCCATGCATTAATAACATCTGTTGCAGAATTAAATCCGCGAGCCAAATTTTCACCTGCATATATATAATGATATCCTGCTCCGTGAATAAAATCCCATGGAGTTGTCCCTGTTGGAGAAATATGAGCCCAATAATTTTTAGCAAACATATCATTTGCTTTTCCTGCCGCTGCTTGTGATAACTCATCATTAAGAGTCAGAGGGGCAAGACCCGCTTCCGCTCTTTTTTGGTTGGTTTGATTGAGTAAATCTCCCACAGACACGTTAACTGAAATACCGAGCACATTAGAATGTTGTTTTTTCACTGTTGAAATAAGAAGTGAACCTGCAACAAGAAGAATAACGAGAAGAAAAATACTATCATGATGGAGAAGCTTTGCGCGTTGATTGTTTGAGTGTCGAGGTAATAGTAAATGACGAAGAAAATGCTTCATTGCCTTTAGCATAGCACACCTAATACGTGGGCTCAACTAATGTTTTGCCATTTACTATCTGGGTTTTATTTATAGGTATTTCTAAAGCAAACGCAACTGCATTCGCAATTGCAACACCAACTCTAACTCCTGTGAAAGAACCAGGACCTGAATTAACTTTTACCTCTGTCAAATCTTTTTGTGAAAGATGATGCTTTTGCAAAAGTTCATCAATGAGAGGTAATACTTCTTGAGAGCTTCTACTTTTCATTGGTCGCTCTACTTTATCTTCTTTTCCATCGATAGTAAGACCAATAATAACTTTTGTATTATCTGTTGTATCAATAAAAAGTACAGCCATAAAACTATAATAATTCAGACGGTATAACAACTGCGCCTTCTCGTAATATTTTCCAGGGTTTTTGAGAACAATCAATAAGCGTTGATGGTTTGCTTCCTCCACAAGGAGCATCTATTGCTCCATCCACAAGAGCAAGTAGCTCTTTATCAACCTCTTCAAATGTCTTTGGTGTTGGTTCCCCAGCAAAATTTGCGGAGGGAGCAACAAGTGGAACACCTACTGCTTTCATAAGCTCTAGAAGTATTGGATGATTTGTTTGCCTTATTGCAAGAGTCGATCCATTGGCGCGAGCGATAGAGGGTACTTTTTCAGTATCACATGGCAAGACAATGGTAAGCCCTCCTGGCCAAAATCTTGTCGTTAATTTTTCTTTTATCTCTTCTGAAATAGTAACGTACTCTTCTGCCATTTGGACACTATCAACAACTGCCAAAACTGCTTTTTCCTCAGGCCTATTACGAATAGTAAATAATTTTTTAAGGGCATTCTCATTATCAAGTCGACATCCAATGCCATACACCGTATCTGTTGGAAAAATAACAATACCTCCCTCTTTTAAAATTTTTTCCGTCTGTTGAATATTATTCATATTTCTCAATCATAATTTTTCGACTGTTTTCTGATAAAGTAGTGAATGATATCTCCCATCTTTTCTCGGGTTTTAATTTCCCAAGTCTGTCAGGCCATTCAATAACAACGATATTTTCTTTGTCACTCATTAATTCCAAAAGTCCCAGTCCCTCAATATCATGTTCACTTTCTGTTCGATATAAATCCACATGAAAGAATTTTTTAAATCCTTTTTCATTCTCTAAAATATCATAACTTCGCATAATAATAAATGTTGGAGAGATAATCCTTTGGCTTATACCAAGTCCTTTTGCAAAACCCTGGGTAAAGGATGTCTTGCCAGCACCCAAATCTCCTGAAAGGAGAAGTACTTCTCCTCCTTTCATCTTTTTAGCTAATTCTTCTGCAAAGATTTGGGTCTCTTCTAAATTTTTGGTCGTGATTTCTTCCATTCTAAGAAAATTATTGTACCACAGATACCAAAAAGTAAAATACTTACGACAATAAGAATAACAGGAAAGAAATTGATGTGACGGCTTGTTGAAGTTCCTAATACCTCCGTAGTTGGCAGCACTGGCGAGGGAGTAACAACTTCAGAACTTTCTGGTGATGGAGATTCTGTATCCAAAACTTTTGTTATTGTTGGTTTGGGGACAGCTGTAGCAGTAGGTTTTGTTGTAGGAGTTGCTGTTGGCTTTGGAGTGGCAGTTGGAGGGACTGGTGTGTTTGTTGGAGTAGGAATTGGTGTTGAAGTAGGATCGGGATTATTTATTGCTACATCAACACTATTTGACGACCAATTTACCGAAGATAAATTGCCCCCACTAGTAAGATAATAAAATCCAAGTTTTACTTTATAATCTCCTTCCCCTTTATAATCCCCATCATCAAAATCACTTTTTACTGTTATATTTCCGTCCCAATTTCCAACTGTTACTTGTCTCTGACTGGTTGTGGTATCTCCATTTTTGACCCAATTATTTCCATTTTTCGTAAATCCAAAATAATTACTAGTTCCATCTTTATAAAAAGCTCCTTTTACATAAATTGTCTCTCCATTCGTAAATCCTGACATTGAAGCATTAATTACCATTTCATCAAAACCAAATAATGTAGATTTATTTGTTGAGATGCTTATAGCCCGTGTAGCATCTGCTTGCTTTGCAGACAATAATAAAAAGCATAGAAAAACCCCTAAAAGGCAGAGGATAAAACGTATATTTCGTGAACACATATCTTGTATTCACTTAGTAGTATGAGAAAAGAAAGAACTATTTGTCAATTCTAGAAAACAACTTTATCTTCTTCAACAATTCTTTCTGTTGGATATCTGCCTCTGAAAGAAATATTATGACCATTGGGAGTAAATGGATCATTCATCGTATAATTACCACCCGAACCGCTAACAAATACCACAAAATGGTCAGCAATCGGCCCACCATCATAACTTATGCCCACAATAACCGGTCTTCCTGCTGAAAGTTCACTATCAATATCAGTGCCGACTCTATTTGAGGATGCACCATCTGCAGTAATGGTTTTGAGGAGATATGCTCTATTATATGAGGCAAAATTCCCTGGATTGGAATTAATGGTAAGTGGATTCACTCCTCTATGACCATAGTGGGTATAGATCATTGCCATTGAAGTCAAAAGACATCCATCACTTGCTATAGAGTACTGAGATCCACCTAGAGCAATTGATCCCCACTGGCTATCGCGTTGATTATAGTAACAACCCCAATCGTCACAGACTGTTTGGTTAGACAAAAGGGATGCTCCTCCCTGTGCCGAAACGAAACTCGAGAATCCTGCAAGCTGTGCTTCTGCTTGAGCAAGCAATTTTTGATAATTAGACTCACTTCCTTGTGTCTGAGTTAAAAGAGATTGCTTGTCACTTTTTTCTTGATTGAGTTCATTAGTATAAGAAAGCAGTTGGGCTTTCAATGCTTCTATTTTCTTCTTTTTTTCCTCTAATATTGATTTCTGATTGGCATAGTCATTTTTTGCCTGTACTGTATCATAGACGAGACGTTTATCATGCTCTTGTGCAACCTTTAAATAATTTGCCCGCTTAACAAAATCTGAGACATTGTTAGACGAAATAAGAATACCAAAAGGCTGCTCACTTCCTATTTCATATGTCGCGACAATTCGATTGAGCAAAACTTTTGTTAGTCCTTCGAGTGATCCAGAAAGTTTATCTATTTTTTCAGTTGTTGTGTCAATGTCTAAGACTAGGTCTGTTATTTGCTGTTGCGTTGCATTAATACGAAGTTGTGTTAAATTAATTTGACTATCCATCACTTGAATTTGTGAGGAAAAAGTTTTTTCTTGAGATTGAAGTCCGCTTATTTTATTTTGCAAATCTTGAATTTGTTTTTGAAGATCCTGCACCTGTTGAGAATTATCACTACTTCCTGGTGTTGGGGTAGGAGTTGGTGTGTCATCAGCACTGGCTAAAAATGCACAGGTAGTACATATGACAATAAGAGACAGTAAAGCAACAATGATCCCCTTGAAAATCTTTTTCATATAACATGAGTACTACTTAATATATCGTGAGACTGCCAGCATGCTGGACAGGACGCCAAGAAGAATAGCCAAAGCAAATTCTCCACCTAAAAGTCCAACATAGAAATACCACGGTATAGGAAGCACTGGTATGCCGTGTAAAAAGATTTCAAGGTAGGGGGTTGAAAAGAATAACGCTGTTGAAGAGACCAACCATGCTGCAAACGCACCGATTAAACCATAAAAAATGCCTTCAAAAACAAATGGCCAACTAATATACCATTTTGTTGCTCCCAAAAGCTGCATGACTTCAATTTCTTCTTTTTTCTGAGAAATTTTAATGCCGACAATTGTCGTCATAATAAGTATTGATACAAGAGACAACACAATAATAAGAGTTAGTCCAATATATCGAATTGCATTTGTCCATTTTGTGAGCGTAGCGACAACATCCTGCTGAAATACTACTTCTTGGACATTTGGATCCTTTTTCAATTCGGATGACACATTAGTCAAATCTCCAATCTGTACAGTAGAGATCTCTAACGATGCGGGCAAGACATCAGCTGTTACCAAGTCTAAAAGCAATGGATCTGATTTATTTTGTTCTTTATAGATTTGAAGTGCTTCTTGCTTACTGACAAACTTTACACTTGCAACCTGACCGCTTGATTGAAGTTGTTTTTCCAGTGCATCAATATCTTCCTGCTTTGCTTCATCTTTAAAAAATGCAGTTACCTGAGGCTTTGATTCAAAATAGGTAATAACTTTTGATGAACCAAGGATAAGAATGGTAAAGACAGACACTGCAAGAAAAGTCACTACCATTATCATAATAGCTGCTAAAGCTTGATAGGGAGACCTTCTCACATGATGCCATGTTGTTTTTAAATATGTTTTCATTTTTTCTTTTCCTTTCCTTCTTCTTCCTTTTTCTTCCCTTTCTCTGGTTCGTCTTTCCCTTCAGTACTCTTTATAAATAACTCATCCACAGAAAGAGCATGCTCTTCTTCTTTATCTGTATCGTCTTCTTTGGTTTCTTTTTTATCCTCTTTCTCTTCTTTTTTTTCTTCATGCTTTGCCTGATGTTTTTTCCCATGAGATTCATCTTTCACAACTTTTCCTTTTTCAAGCCCGACAACTCTCTTATGTAATTTGTCCACAATTTCTAAATTATGTGTTGCCATAATAATAGTCGTGCCATTTTCATTGATACGAGAAAGAAGTTCAACAATCTCCAATGCCGTCTGAGGATCCAAATTACCTGTTGGTTCGTCTGCCAAAAGAATTTCTGGTCGAAGAGCAAGTGCTCTTGCAATAGCAACACGCTGTAATTCTCCACCCGATAATTGAACAGGGAATTTTTCCTTATGCTCGATAAGCCCTACCTCATCTAATAATTCTTCCACTCTTTTTAAAGCTTCTTCACCCTTCTGTCCCGATACTTCCAAAGGGAGCAAAACATTCTCAAAAATAGTTCTATCCATAAGAAGCTTCAGGTCCTGAAAAACAACTCCAATCTTCTTACGAAGCTCAGGAATTTTACCATTTGGTAATTTGGTGACATCAAAATCACCAACAATAATTGTCCCCTGACTGGGAAGCATATCCCTAACAAGAAGTCTCAGAAGTGTGGTTTTGCCTGAACCTGTGTGTCCAACTAAAAAAACAAATTCCCCGTTTTCAATAGCAAGGTTTACTTCAGAAAGACCAGCAGTTCCGGTCCCAAAAATTTTTGAAACATTTTCAAGTTGAATCATTACTCCAAAACCTCCACGCGGCCAACATCCATAAGCCATCCGGCTTTCTTTGCGGCCTGTGTTTGTCCCCATACTTTCACCTTATGACCGATGAATTGGGACAGATCTACGAGGGACGAGGTTAAATAAACATTTTGACTATCACCACCCGGGCGTACTAAATGAAATTGTCCTTCCCCATCAATACCACCATTTTGCATCATACCCTCAGTGGTGTCCTTAAACGTTGCCGTATCATTTGAGCCGTATTGTGTCCCTTTTTGAACCTTACTACCTGAAGCTGATGTTGCAGATCCCGAAGTACTTGAAGTGGCTACTGTCCGTTGTGATAAGAAATACCCACTCACAATTCCAGCAAAAATAACTACCAAGAAAATGACTATTATTTTTGGTGTAACTAGTGATGTCGGTTTATCGGACATATTATGAAACACAGGTGTTTCTTCTTGATGTGGTAATTCTTTTTCCATACCTCACCCTTTCTCTAGTAAAGCACATTTGCTATTTTTTGGCAACACCATGAGAAGAGGAAAATGAGATAAATTATCGAAAAAATTGTCGACCGATAAAGACAGTGCTAAAAGCAACTATCAGGACAAAAATCTCCTTTAATAAAAATTCTGCCATAGGCATAGAGTGTAACATGAATGATATTACTTATAGTGTAAGAATCCAGCTATAAGTTAATAGCTAGACAACTCTAAAGCTGAGGCTATTTTTTATATGAGCTTTAGAACGTGACCAAACTCATAGCGTAGCAAGTGAGGATTTGGGAGAAAGGACAATATGCATAACTTCACTGGTAAAGACAAGACGAGGGAATTGTGAAGGAAAAGTCTCTGCCAAAATATATAACAATTCACTAAAATATGGTTGACCTGCAGCAAAATATGCTATCTCTGCATATGAACATCCTAATGGATAAGTAAATTCTGTAATTTTCTTCAGTCCTTTATGCTCAAGCTCAACTCTTTTTTGTAAGTACGCTTCTGTTTTGATGAGATCTCCCATCTCATGAGCAATATGGGCAAAAAAATCTGGATAATGAGATATCATTATTGCCTGCGACCCAAATAATGGTGCTAGCATTTTCGAAGCTGCTGCCATATCCTTTTCCTCTCCTGAGGTCTTTGCAAAAACTTCAAATACTTCTTCTTTTTCGTGGCGCGTTATCATATGAGGCAATTCTTGCTGGCTGAGCTGGACTCCTTTTACCCCCTCTCTAATACCGATTGTCAAAAGCATAAGTTGAATATTAAGGACAATAAGCTTGCTCACTGTCTCATGTAGTTGCATTTTTTCCTCAGGACGTAGATCACCTAAAAAGCGCGTAATTGACCTCGATGGAGAATAAATATCAATAACATGTTCTAGGGAAAATTCATGAATATCTTTGACACTATCTTGGAAATAACTACTTTCTATATTTGCTTTGATTTTATCCCACGAGTATAAAAAATATTCTTCATAATTTGCAAGATACCGAAAGAAAAGTGGGACTACATCACTTTTGAGTGTATATTTGATGTCTTGAAAAACAATCTTCACTTTTTCAGAAGCATCATTTTCATGGATAGGTTTGATATGAAGCATAGGCTTATCTTACCACAGAAGTACTCGAAGAGATTACTTTTTGGAATTTAAAATATCCTTAAATGCAGCAATCTGAGCTGTGTGTTCTTTCTTGTGCCCATAGCTTGTATAAACAATATAATCATCAAGTGCATATTCTTCTCCATACCAAGGAATTGTTCCTATTTTTCGAAGCTCTTCAGGAGAAATTGTTCTTATTATTTCCTGAACTTTCGGATATGTCTCCTTATACTCTTTATAGATATCATCAAATGATTTATCTGCAAAGCTTGCCACTTCTTTGGTATTAAAATCTTCATATGACTCTTTCATCAACTTCATTCGTGGTGTGGGAGAATTATCTTTTTTGTACCAATGCAAAACTTCCAAAAGTAAAAGTTCGTATGAGGTCAAGTGCGCAAGAATATCTTTTACAGACCATGTACCAACTGCACCAGTAACTGTTACTTGATCTTTCGGAAAATCTGCTAGTGCTGTCTCTACTTCTTTCTTGCCATAATGAAGAATTGTCGCTGCATTCATGAAGACAGTGTATCATAAAATTAGATGGCACACGCATCAATAACTCCTTGTCTTGCTAACCGAGCAGCAGTTATTCTATTTCTTCTTTTTAACCGACTGATGCCAAGCCTTGCTTCATTATGACTTGCAGTCATCATATGGGTTCTACGATATGGAGTATTATGGTAGCTTAGTGGATCAAGCCCAGCTGCTTCTCTTCCAGCATTTATTTTATCTGCTGCTTGCTGCCCCATCTCATTTCTTGCAGTATCAATAATATCTTCATCTCCTTGTAAGCTTAATCTTCCCCTAACAGCAAAGGATCTAACAAGACGAATAACTCTATCTGCTTCACCAGTTGTATCGGCTTCTCTATATCCGGCAACAATTTCCTCCATAACTCTCTTTATGTTGTATGGATGAGGATGTGCTTCTCCAAGTCTTTCTGCTCTTCGACTTTCCCATACTGCAATACTCATCATAAAATCAAGCATATCTGTTGCCTGTTGATCTAAAGTCGGAACAGGTTTGTAAACCGGCTCCGGCACATTACCAATGAGCTGGTCAGACAGGCCTACTTTAGGACCTCTTTGTTTTCTTTGTCGATAAATAATATCTGGGATATTAAGAAGAGGATCCATAACTACTCCATCTTCAACTCTTCTAAAAAGAATGTCATTCGCTAAGAGCTCTCCAATTCCCCTTCCTGATGTTTGGTGAACATTTCGAATATGGTCTGCAGCCAACCTATAAGCTTGATATCTGTCAGCCATTTTTTCTCCAGGTAAACCTAAAATAATATCTTCAAGTGTTATACTACCTTTAATAACATCTGGCTGTAGTCCCTCAATTCCTTTTGCCTCTCCATTTACTTCATATAAACCATAAAATTCTGATAATTCACGCCTTTTTTGTCCCTCCATCCATGAAAGACTTCTGACATTTTCCATAATTTCTTCTGAAGTTCCACGAGAGCGTTTGGCTGACGGTGATAAAAGTGGAGCAATATCATGATGCAAAGACCCTACTTGATCGTATGTTCGTCTTAAAACTCTTCTTAAAGGAACAGTATGCTCATCAAATCGTCGTAGAAAATCATCTCCCCATCTATCAGCATGGGAAATAATATTTTGAGTCCAAACAAGGCGATGATCACGTGTTTCATGCCAAAAACCTCCAAAAACACTTTTTGGCCGTTGGTAACCTAAAGATTCACTAAACGGTAAAGCTGATTGACCAACAATTCTTTCAACTATCGTTGCCATATATTATATCCTATAATATTCATGGGGGAAAGTCAAGATTGGTTGAGGCTAAATACTATTTTTTGTACACATATTGTGTCCAAATATGCCTAAACCAAGGCATGGTAAGCGTGGAAAGAAGGAAACCTAACGCAGGCACAATAGCATTTATCCATGGATTAATTCCGACAACAAATTTAAGATAAAGGGCTATAGCAGCATAGGTAAAAATAATAAGCAAAATTTTTCTTGTCCAGCTTGTTTCCCATGCTTTATCAGCTTCTACTCTTTTATTTCGTGCTTCAATTTTTGCTATTCTATCTTCAAGACTCATATATTAGGAGAGTTTTCTTAATTCTTCTTCAATAAATTGATCCAAATCTCCATCAAGTACCGCAGCGGTATTTCCAGTCTCGTGCTCGGTACGCAAATCTTTCACCATATGATATGGGTGCAAAACATAGGAGCGAATTTGATTGCCCCAACCTGGAGTCTTATATCCACCTTTTAATGCAGCTTCCTGCTTTTTTCTTTCTTCCTCTTGAATAAACCACAGTTTACCTTTGAGAAGACGAAGCGCTATTTCTCTATTTGCTCCCTGGAATCTTTCAGAAGATGCAGTTACCACAATACCTGAAGGCTTATGCTTCAGACGAACAGCTGTAGAAACCTTATTTACATTTTGTCCTCCATGACCACCTGCTCTGAAAAAATCCCATTCTAATTCATCATCTTTCACCACAACATCACTATCATTTTCAATTTGTGGCAAGACCTCAACAAGTGCAAATGAGGTTTGACGCAGGTTATCTGCATTAAATGGTGATTGTCGTACTAGTCGATGTGTCCCAGCTTCATACTTTAAAAATCCATACGCATACTGCCCATCAATTTGCATGGTAATACTTTTAAAGCCCGCCTCTTCACCTGGCGTCTGATCAATAATTTCATATTTCCATCCTTTCCTTTCAACATATCTAGAATACATACGAAAAAGCATTTCACTCCAATCCATTGCCTCTGTCCCCCCTTGCCCTGCATGAATTGCCAAAATTGCTCCACTTTCATCATGTGTACCTGAGAAGTAGAGAAACATTTCAAGTCGGTTGATAATTTCTTCTGCCTCTGAAAGGCTCCCCTCATCTACAAGAAGTTGTAGCATATCTGCTTCTTCTACTTCTTTTTGAAGACCTGAAAGTTCTTTCATTTTTTCTGAAGCACTCATGTGGTCTTGCCAGAAATTGGGATTACTACTTTCCAACTCGAGTTCTCTAATTCTCTTGTGCTTTGCCTCTAAATTTAATTTTGCAATAATTTTTTCTGCTCGTGTTTTTAAGTCGTCCATGCCTGTATTCTCTCATATTCTTTCTATACGTCGCAATCATCATTCGCTTGACAACCATTTTTATTCGTACATACAATTGCTATAGCCCCTATATGGATAAAGAAGTACAAAAAGTTGCGGAGGCCCCTGCTATTGTTTTGGAAAAAACAGTTGAGACTGTTGCAAATATTGGGCAGGTTATTCATAACGACAAAAATATCACCAGAGCTCGTGGTTACTGGAATACATTAGGGCCAGGACTCACAACTGGAGCAGCTGATGATGATCCGTCTGGTATTGCAACATATTCTCAACAAGGTGCATCTACTGGCTATCAACTTCTCTGGCTTGCTCCACTTACTTTTCCCCTTATGGCAATTGTTCAAGAAATGTGTGCTCGAATTGGTATTGTGACAGATCGTGGCCTTGCGGCAAATATCCGAAGGCATTACCCAAAATGGGTTCTTTTCTTATGCTCTTTCCTACTTCTGGGAGCAAATACTCTCAACCTTGGAGCTGACATTGGTGCAATGGCAAAAGCAGTTCAATTACTTTTTCCAAAATGGGATTTTACAGTTTTGGTTGTCGCCTTTACCTTTGGCATTCTCTTTTTGCAAATTTATACTACATATAAAGCCTATGCCAACTTTCTTAAGTACCTCGCTCTTGTTCTTTTTGCCTATGTCTTCTCAACTATCATGATAAAAAATTTAGATTGGCCAACTATTTTCAAGCATGCGGTTATTCCTTCTCTCACTTTTGGAAAAGAGCAAATTCTTCTTATCACTGGTATTCTTGGTACAACAATTTCTCCTTATCTTTTTTTCTGGCAGACATCTCAAGAAGCTGAAGAAAAATTAGAAAGGACTCGCCATCAAGAGATGCATATCAATGAAGAGCAAACCATTGCAAACGCTCCAAGGGAAATTAAAGATATGCGCATTGATGTTTGGAGTGGAATGTTTATTTCAAATGCTGTGATGTTTTTTATTGTTGTTGCGTGTGCTGCAACACTTTTTACCCACGGGAAAATGAATATTGCAACAGCGGCTGACGCAGCTGCGGCACTTCGTCCAATTGCTGGGAATTATTCATTCCTTCTTTTTGCTGTAGGCATTATTGGCTCAGGACTTCTTGCAGTACCAATTTTGGCAGGATCTGCATCATACGCAATTTCAGAATCTTTTGGCTGGAAGACAGGACTTTCTCACAAATTAAAAGACGCATATTCATTCTACGGAGTTATTATTCTGGCTATGCTCGTCGGTCTAGCTATTAATTTTATTGGACTTGATCCAATTAAAGCCCTTATTTACTCTGCAGTACTGAATGGACTTATTGCACCTGTTGTCCTCATACTTATTGTTCTTCTCAGTAGTAATAAAAAATTAATGAAGTCGTATGTGAATCATCCTGTTATTACTGGTATTGGATGGCTTACTGTTGGAATAATGACAATAAGTGCTGTTGCGACTGTTATTTCTTTCTTCGTGAAGTAATTATAATTGCCCACACAACTTCATACACATATCTTTTGCTTGACTCGCTGGATATGATGGAAGAGACTGAATTTGCTTCAAAACTTTCTGTACTTCTGGAGAAGATGTTGCAATATCTTTCACATTTAATTGTGTTACTTGTTGTTCAAGCTTTGAAATTTTTGCTTGCATATCTTCTTGTGTTGGCAAAGAAAATGAATGAGAAGATGCATCATTGCCAGCTTCTGTACTAACACCCTTCACGCTCATCACAGTACCAGCTCCTCCTGTATCTTTGAAAACAAATAATTTTAGATAGACTCCCCCCGCAATAAGAAGTATCAATATGACTGCTGCAATAAATAATTTTGTTTTGTCCCAGACTAATTCTGGTTCTTCTTCTTTGATAACTTTTCGAGGCATAAGTCTATTGTAACATGTGTTGTCATACTAGAATATGAGTTGAAACTCATCAAGATAAGAGATTTACCCGAAATCCCAACATCACACCCAGTAGCTACTTCAAAAGACTTTTTACCTTTTTAACAATGTGTTTGGCAGATATTCCTGCATCATCAAGAAGTTCATCGCCTTTTCCAGATCGGGAAATATGGGTCACTGCCATCTTTTCAACCTTTACCTTTTCTCCTGCAACTGCTTCTAAGACAAAATCTCCCAATCCTCCGTGCAAGAAATGATCTTCTACAGTGATAATAATAGGCTTTTTTGTCATCTTTGCAGCTTTTAACAAACCTTTCTTATCCACGGGCTTAATCGAATAACAGTCCATAACTCTGACAAATATTTTCTCCTCTCCAAGCATATCTGCAGCTTTTAATGCTTCAAAGACAGTAATACCTGTCGCAGCAATAGTAAGCACATCCTTTGTACTCGATCGTAGTACTTTTGATCCCCCAATAGGGAATTCCTCAGTTGGCTTGTAGATAACAGGTGTCTTTGGTCGAAGAGTTCGTAAATAAGCAATACCATCCACTTCTACCATTTCACTAAGTAATTTTGCTGTTGAGACAGCATCACTTGGATGAAGAACAATAGAATCAGGCAAAACCCCAAACATAGCAAAATCCTCAAGTCCCATTTGAGAAGCTCCATCTTCTCCGATAGATACCCCAGCATGAGATCCAACAAATTTTACTTTTGCTTCAGAAAGTCGAGTCATACGAATTTGATCGAAAGCCCTTGTCAAAAATGCCGCAAAGGTCGAGACAAAGGGCATTTTACCTAGCCTACTCATCCCAGATGCAACACTTACCATATTCTGCTCGGCAATAAAACACTCCACAAATCTATCTGGAAAAGCTTTCATAAAATCAATTGAAAATGTAGAATTTTTCACTTCAGCGTCCAATGCAACAATTGAAGGATTGGCTTTGCCTAATTGTGAGAGAACTTGTCCATAGACTTCACGAGTACCAATAGCATCGCCTTTTTTATAAGGCAAGTCTAAGGTAACCTTTTTAGCTCGCAATTTGACAATAGTTTGTTTGGGAATTCGTAAAGAAAACACTTTTTTATCTTTTATATCTCCTAATTCTGCTAATGCTTTTACTAATTCTTCTTTTGGTAAAGGCTTGCCATGCCAACCTTCTTTATTTTGCAAAAATGAAATTCCATGTCCCTTATTCGTCTGTGCAAGGATAGCTACTGGCTTATCAGTCTTATTATGGACTGCCTCATCAAGTGCTTTTTCAATCTCTTTGAAATTATGACCATCAATAACTAGAGTATGCCAACCAAATGCCTTAAATCGTTCTTCATACTCCTTCATCCTATGACCAAACATTGTTTCTTGGGACTGTCCCAATCTATTAATGTCGGCAATCGCAATAAGATTATGTAATTTATAATAGCTCGCAAAATTTGCTCCTTCCCAATTTTGTCCTTCTGCAAGTTCGCCATCACCAAGAAGAACATATATATGAGGCTTGAGCTTAAGACCTGCTTCCCTTTGCATAACAAGTGCCATACCAGATCCAAGAGAAATACCTTGCCCCAAAGAGCCAGTTGTAAAATCCGCGTAAGGGAACTTTGGTGTTGGATGTCCTTCAAGCCTACTACCAAATTTTCGAAGTGTCTTTAATTCTTCA
>PRDT01000060.1 GCA_003173995.1 Candidatus Levyibacteriota bacterium
GATGGAGATGGACCAGACACTTTAGAACCAGGTAACTTCGCTCAACTTATTGCCGAGACAGAACACGCACATGGTATCCATGAGGCACAAGATCTGAATGGAGTAAGAGATGCGAATTGGGCAGAGTGGTATGCGGGGCATATGATAGATGTATTACAACAAACATATGGACTTGCTGTTCCTGCCTCAAGAATTGAACAACTCTTACAAAGAAGTGAGGAAGCATATACTCGAGTTGTTGCACCGTTGAAAAGAATGCTAGAAACAACAGACATGACTCCACAAGAAATTAGACAAGCAATTGAAAGACAAAAGCCCTTTGCGCCATGGTATGCCACCTATATTTTAGGTCGACTTCAGGCAAGTGATACAGCAGAAAGACCTATTCCAAGAAATTTTGAGCCCGTGGTAACAGAAGACGATGTTAGAGAACGAATGGCAGCAATACCTCATGCTGATTATGCTGGTCGTGCTCCCGAAGATATTCCCGGATATTAAGAATTGCTTTTTAGCCTAAGTAGTCTCGAAGCTTATTACCTCTAGAAGGATGTCTCAATTTACGAAGTGCTTTTGCTTCAATCTGTCGAATACGCTCACGGGTCACAGCAAACATTTTTCCAACTTCTTCAAGTGTCTTTGGACGTCCATCCTTCAGACCAAATCTTTCTTCCAAGACTCGTCGCTCTCTATCAGAAAGACTTTGCAAAACTTGATCTACTTGCTCTTTTAAGAGCTCTCGTGATGCTGCATCAAAAAGTGTTGGGGTCTGGGTATCATGAATAAAGTCACCAAGACGACTGTCTTCCTCATCTCCAACTGGAGATTCCAAAGAGGCCGGCTCTTGAGAGATCTTAATAATTTCCAACGCTTTTTCCTCATCAATACCAAGTACTTTTGCCACTTCTTCAGGAGATGGTTCGCGGCCTAATTCCTGCATGAGCTTGCGACTTGCACGAAGGAATCTATTGATATTTTCAACCATATGAACAGGAATACGAATAGTCCTCGCCTGATCCGCAATAGCACGAGTAATACTTTGTCTAATCCACCAAGTCGCATAGGTTGAGAATTTGTATCCTCTTCTCCAGTCGTATTTCTCAACTGCACGAATAAGACCTTGATTACCTTCTTGAATTAAGTCAAGAAGTGTTAGCCCTCTTCCAACATATTTTTTTGCAATTGAAACAACCAAACGAAGGTTGGAGGTAATAAGCATTTGCTTTGCCTTTTTATCACTTTTTTCAACTTTCTTAGCAAGTTCAATTTCCTGATCAAAAGTCAAAAGAGGAATACGACCAATTTCCTTGAGATACATGCGGACTGGATCTGAGACTGTGCCTTCTGTAAGGACAGTGAGCGCTTCTAATTCTTTTTCTAAGTCTTCAATTGGCTTTGCTTGATCTTTTTCTTCATCAATATTCTCAAACACATCAATATTCATCTTCATGAGCTTGTCATACAACTCATCAAGCTCGGCAATATGTTCTTCTGGTTTGGTAAAAATCCCGAGGATTTCATCTTGGGTGATATACCCACGCTTTTTGGCAGAAGATGTAATGTCAGCCAATAAAGAATCCTGAGCTTGTTTTGCAGCCTGTTTCATATCCTCCTATTGTATCAAATTACGTCAAAAATAGAAACTCCAACTATACTTTTCCCGAAAGAGAGGCCAAAAGAGAAGAAAGTTCTGTCTGAAGTAGTACCACTTCATCTCCCAACCCTTGTTTTTCTTTTTGCTTAATACTTTCACTTAAAGACTTTACCTTGGCTTTCACAAATTGCTCTCTGAGATCTTTGGCAACGCCAACGGCCTCTGCACTATATTTATCCTCATCGGTAAAAGAAGGTAAAGGTAACAAATAACAGGTATCAAATGCCGAAACCAATTCCTGAGGCAAGACTGAAAGAAAAGTTGCCTGATCAAATATCTCGTGATTTTTGGTATAAACTACTATTTCTTCTAGAATTCTTTGAAAAGCTGGCATACGCCACTCATAACCAGTCAAAATATCTGCTATTTTTTCAAGAATAAGCTTTGGAGAGTGAGCTTGGACCAAAAGTCCAACCAAATATTCCTCCAGAATATCTTCTCTCAAGCGTGCTACTTTGGTAAGCACAACAGGCTTTCTCACAACCTCTTGCTTTCTTAATTTCTCAATCTCTCGAATAAGCGATTCATATGACGTCCCGATAACGCCAGCAAGTTGGGTTAAATAGTGCTCTTTCACTATTTCATTATCAATATGAGAAAGAAGTGGCAAAAGCTCATTACTTATCTGTCTTTTTCCTTCAACTGTCGTGGTATTATACTTTCCGCTTGCCTGATGTATGAGATATTCATAAACATTCATATCATCTTTTACTGCCTTTTTAAATTCTGCTGGATTTTCTTTAATTGCCTCGTCTGCATCTTTTCCTTGTGGAATGACAATGACTGACGTCGTAAGACCTTTCTTCTCAAGAAGTGCAAGACTCCTTTTCATTGCTTCTTGTCCTGCAGCGTCCGTATCAAAGCACAAAGTGACTTTTTGGCAAAAGCGTGACAGAAGGCTTACCTGATCTTCGGTTAGTGCAGTGCCTTTTACTGCAACGGTATTGGTAATGCCTTCTTGGAAAGAGGAGATAACATCAAATTCTCCTTCCATAAGAATTGCTTGGTTGTGTCTTTTAATCGATTCTTTGGCAATATTAAATCCAAAAAAGGTCATGCCTTTGTGATAGAGAAGGGTCTCCTTGGTATTAATATATTTTGAAGTCTTCTCATCATCGTGCATAATTCGTCCTGAGAAACCAATAATGTTGTCTCTATGGTCAAAAAGCGCAAACATAAGCCTATCTTGGAAGAAATCAATCACTTGGCCATTGAGTCTTTTGGTAGAAAGTCCTGCTTCTATCAAGTCTGCCACTACATATCCTTTTTTCTTGGTCAAATAAGTAGTCAGCGCATTTCCACGAGGAGCATAACCTAAAAGGAAAGTACTTAATGTCTGTGTCTTTACCTTCCTTTTTTCTTCAACGTAGGCCAAGGCTGGCTTGCCTAGTGTGTGCTTTGTCAAAAGATAATGGTAGAATTCCGCTGCCAAGCGGTTAAGCGCATAGAATTTCTCTTTTTTTGAAGTTGCTTTTGGATCGTAGTGCTGCTGGACAAGCTTGACGCCTGTCTTGTCAGCAAGTATTCGAAGCGCCTCAGGAAATTCAATTCGCTCATATTCCATGAGAAAAGTGAACGCATCTCCACCTTTCCCGCAGCCAAAACAATGCCAAATTTGTCTTTCAGGAGAAACAACAAAAGAAGGTGTTTTCTCTCCATGAAAAGGACAATTGGTTTTGAAATTGTGTCCTGTTTTCTTTAGAGGCAGAAATTCTTGAATAAGACTAATAAGGTCAACTTTACTTCGTACTTCAGCTACTTGGTCCATCGCTTGGCTATTGTACCACGAGCGGACAAGGCCTTGCCTTGACTTTTAGCAAAAAGAGCGTAGAATCGCCTTTGTTATGTCAGCAGAGTCAGGAAATGGCAACCACGGAGACCGTACAGGAGCACACCATGTCGCCCCCCAGACCGACAATGGAAGACGGCTAGGAAGATCTTTTCCTGATGGTCAAGCTGTATGGACAGCCATTAACGCGCTCTCTCTCCCTCTCGAAACAAATCGTGAAACTCTTTTTGCTACGGCAGCAGAACATGCAAGAAGTACTAATGAACATTTGATGATTTTTTCAGGTGGGCATGTAGAAGTTATTGCTCTATCTGGACTTGTTAGAACAGCTCAGCTTCATCGAGTTACTACAGATATGAGTAATGAATACTTCTATATAACAACCGCTGAAGAATTGGCAGAAACAATGCATCAAGATCTTGTTGAAAATAATCTATCTCCGCATAGTTTTTTTCATGTACTGAATGCTGCTACGCAAGAAGTTGGAACAGCTGCCACATTTGCTACGCAACGTCGTTCTACTGCGAGGAAATTTCGTTCTGAAATTGAGAATGGTTTGCAAATGGGCGAAGGTATGGAAGTACTCATTGGACTTGCTGAAGCAGCTGGCCTTACTGGTGAACCAAGTGATGCTCAAACAAGAATATTACAAGTATTTCATGCGAGTCTTGCAAAAATACGAACAGGATTAGCAGAACTTGATGAGCCTTCCACCTAACTCTATCTTCTTGTCCTTCCTCGTACTTTCTCTTTTATAGCATTCATATTTTCTGCTAGTGCAGTCAATCACATTGCATCTGTTTTATCAGCATAGGAGATCCAAACTCCTAGCTTGCTTTTGTTCGTCTTCCTTTTTCTCTTAGTTTCATTTCCCGCTCAATACCATTAAGATCACTAGCTAATGCATCCAGCTCATCTTGACCAAAAAAAATGGGCCTTCCGGCCCGATGGTGTTTGATGACTCTCCAGTCATGAAGATCATTCACTCGTCGAATAGGAGAACTACCTGGTGCATATTCCGATAAATTGAGTCCATAATGACCTCTATTATCACCTGCATAGTATGCATAAGGCACACCTCCTTGCTCTTGAGGATGATGATTGCGATACAGAAGAGGGAGGTTATGAGTCCTACCATAAAGTGCAAGTGCATTGTTAGTGAGTATCATCAGTTCTCCTACAACATCATGCATTGTATGATTACGTGAAAATACAACTTGTTCACCAAAGCGTTCCCAGTGTGGACTGCCGCCTCTTTGGGCTTGGAGCATCATGGTCAAACGAGCTGCATCTTGGAGCATATCATGATATTTGCTACTGGAATCATTCAGCATTTTTGCTGCCCTACCGTACGAAATATCTTCAGGACTACGAAATACTGTTGGATCAATACGCAGCTCTTCCAGCTGCAAGGAAGGGGAAAGCATCATGTCAACGGTCATGGTAAGCCTATCTTTACCTGCGACAAGACTTAAGACATCTTCTGATAGTGTCCGGGGAATCATCGGAATAACTGCTCTTCCATTTTGATATTGAGAAAACCCTCTAAACCTTGCCAACTTGTCTATTGCAGATCCTGCCTCAACAATTTCCGCAACATCAGCAATGGAGACCTGAACCCGAAATCCTCTATCATCTCTTTCATCAACCCAAATAGCATCGTCTCTATCTTTTGCTCCTTCAGGATCTATAGCAAGACCAGGAACAAATCTTCTTCCAGCAAAATGCTCTGGAGTTAACCGTATTCTTGAAGCCTCAAGTTCTGCTGAAATTTGAAGAGACGAAAGCCACTCTTGTTGATAAGGAGTTCGTGTATAATCTTGCTCGCGAATAGCCACTATTTTTTAAAACATCTTTTATCCTAATTTGGGAACCAACTGATGGTATCTTTTTTCTCCTGTCCTGTGGTAATCCAGGCAATTTTTGTATTAAGTGCCTCCTCAAGGAATGCTAAATATTTCAATGCATTTTCTGGTAGGTCTTCAGGCTTTTTGGCTTTTTTGGCTTCATTTCCATCCCATCCTGGAAGAGCAATAAATTCTGGCTTGACGGTATTCAGATGCCATTGATATGGTCTATACCCAATACTTTCATCCTTTTCATTTTTATAATCTGCAACTATGACAATTTCATCCATGTGTGCATCCATATGGGTAACTACTAAATACTCATAATCTCCTATTGATCGCCAATATTTTGTTGCTGGTATATCTAACGGAAGGACTCCTCGTGGACGCCCTGTTGTCTTACCAAACTCTCCAAATGCATTTCGTATTTTCACTTCTGTCTCAGCCTCCAAAGATCCTGGCATAACTCGCGTACCAACACTAGACATATAGGGACCCTTAATAATGCCAAAACGTCCTCCTATCTCTCGATAGTTGATAATTCCTTCTGTTGAGTCTTGAATGCCACGAGACCTCATTTCAGAGGTCGTCATATCCGGATAGACACCATGTCTGGGGTGAAGTCCTATCCCATTTGCTCCCTCAAAAATAAATGATGATTCTGCATTCTGCCATTCGTGAGAAAGATACTCAGAAAGAGAAGGCGTAAAATACTCCCATAATTCTTCCCGTTGGGAAGCTAAGTTATCTAAAAAGTCTTTCCTAGACCCAACCCGGAATGTTTTGGCTGAATTTTTAAATGACTTAACACCCATATCTGCCAAGTCAAAGCCAAATCCTGCTAAATGTTTTTCCAAAATATTGTAATGATGAATAAGTTTTTTACGCCATTCAACATTCATGAGGTCTCTTATCGTAATTCGAGTTCGATATAACTCATCAGCATAGGCTTGTGTAATACCGTTACCTGTTGTTGCCCCTGCATGATCGAGATACCAGGTGTTCATCACTGTCTCTAAAGCTCGATGTGTATCAAGGCAAAGTCCCACATTGGTATCTATCAAAAGCTTTGCTGGAAGTCTCCCAAACTTTTTGACAATATAGTCTTTTTCAACAATTGCATCTCCCAAATGAAATACCATTCCCCGTCCAACAATTGCAGTTGTACCTTCCTCTAAAATGCCCACAGGAAATTGATGAAGCACAATAAGACTTCCATCAGAGAGTCTACATTCGTGTCCTGCATTTGCTCCTCCATTCCACCTATAGGTAATCACACCTTTTTTTCTTTTCTTTGCATCACTTATTTCTCGCATCACAACAGATCCTTTTCCTTCATCACCAAGACTTCCTCCTTCAAAAGAAGCTGAATATGGTCTTTTCCCAAAAGTTGGTTGCAGAATGGGATGAGAAGAAAAGCGACTTTTTGCAAAAGCGGATAGGTTAAATCGAGGACTATAAATGTGTTTGATAATATCTTGTATTGGTTTTTGTTGTTGTTTCCAGGCAGTCATGTTTTTCCTAATGCTTGGTCAAATACTTTTCAATAATTTTTATTCCTTTTTGTGTTAATTGAGTTGCCTCCCCCGTGTATGTTAAAGGGGATAATTTTGATAGCTTCTTCTTAAGAGATACGGCAATAGGAAGCGATAAGAGCATTTCTTCATATTCTTTCTCTCCCCAGATATTACCTCTTGTAGCGTTTTTTAACATGTTATATGGATTTTCAACACCTGCTACTCGAAGTATTGTCTGGATAGGTGCACTGAGAATTTCCCAATGATTTAAGAGTTCTGTCTGAAGTCTTTCTTCATTAAATCCAATTTGTGTCAAAGCTGTAGTGAGACCATCAAGTGCCAGACACATTTCACTACATGCTTCGCCAATTTTCCTGAGGGCGTATTTATCACGAAGATCCCTTTGCAGTCTATTTTGAGTCGTTATATTTATCACACTTTGAAATGTATCAACTGCTGTTGCAAAGTATGTATTGGCAAGCTCTGCACCAATAGGGTTTATTTTATGTGGCATGACAGATGAGCCAACATGCCCTTTATTATCTCTCCATGCTAGATAGCCAACACTATTGTAAAGCCATAAATCTTGTGCGAGTTTGGATCCAATTCGACAACACTGAGCAAGAGCTGCAAATAGATTTGCTTGATTGGTATGAGATTCTACCTGTGTGGTATGAGATTGAGGAACAAATCCGAAAGACTCAATAAATTCATTGGTGACTTTTTCCCAATTCACTTCTGGGAAAGCAACATTGAGTTCATTTCTATTCCCCACTGCACCACTTACTTTTGCTGAAATTTTTATTGACTGAAGAAATACGAGCTGTTCCTTCATATCTATTGCAAAATTAATGAGTTCTTTTCCTGCAGTTGTTGGTAATGCAGGTACTCCATGAGTACGAGCAAGCATTACTGTATTCTTATGCAATTTGGCAAGATCTACCAATCGAGTGAGAAATATTTTACTTTGCTTATAAAAATACTCATTAAGAAAATCCCGAAAAGAAAGAGCAAAAGCAAGATTATCTACATCTGTTGAAGTAAGTCCAAAATGGACGTAATTGATAACATCTTTCAAAGAAGTCTTTTTTAGCTTTTCTGCAATAAATAATTCTATCGCTTTTGTATCATGATTTATTTGCAAATCAGTCTCCCAGATTGTCTTGGCGCTCTTTTCCGAAAAGGTATCTACGATATCTTGTAGGATTTTTCTTTCGGCTTGGGTAAATTTTCGGATAATTTTATCTCTGGATAGACATACTAACCATTCTATTTCAATAATGACTCTGTTTTTATATACTGCAGCCTCAGAAAAGTAATGCGAGAGAGATTCTATTTTGCCCCTAAATCGTCCATCTATTGTGGAAATTGCAGAAAGATGTGTAAATAATTGCGGGTTTTGTATCTCTGCCATAACACGTTATAGTTACGCGTATTTACAATGACCAAAAAGTATAGTATAAAACTTATTGGCCATTTGCAATGACTAAAAAACAATTAGCATTACTTCCCTCTTATTACACAACTGCACGCATTATTACTGAATACGTAACGCTTGAAGATGAAAAAAGAAAAGTCACCTACCTTAACCCATTTAGTCATAAGTATGCACTCAGTATTGCCGATCACTTAGGTGGTGTTGTGCTCATTGGAAGAGCACTCGCTCATATTGGTAAAAAAGCAGATAAAAAAATTAATCAAGAAACTCTTGATGGACTTTGCATGTGGCATGATGCACCTGAGACAAGATACGGAGACATTAGTCGAGATAGACGAAAATATATTCTAATTAATGAAAATAAAGCTCGTTCTGATGAATTTGGTGCATTACCATGGGGAGAAGAGATTATTTCTCTGATTGAACGGTTTGAGGCAGGCGGAGAAAATTTGGAGGTAAAACTTGCGAAAGATGCAGATGCACTTTATGTCATTGCGACAATACAAGAATTTTTATCACAAGGCATTCGAATTAATAACCCCGATCAACGAATGAATGCAACGCTCAAAAGACTATCAACAGATGAGGGGTTTGCTCTTG
The DNA here is from genome assembly GCA_003173995.1 of Candidatus Levyibacteriota bacterium. GTDB lineage: Bacteria > Patescibacteriota > Microgenomatia > Levybacterales > UBA12049 > PRDT01. Next base: position 8,843 of record PRDT01000060.1, read on the forward strand.
GACAAGCTATGGCAAAAGCAGAACCATCTCAGGTTTGGGAAGTTGTTGCTCTGTTTGCGGAGTATGTACACCCAGTCCCTCTCTCCACTTCTCTTGCAACAACACTGTGTATTGGTTGGATGCTCAGCGAATTAGCAAAGGAGGAAGAACATTGGGATGGCAAAAGAAAAGACGTATTAGAAGCTATCTTTCAACAACAAATAGGAAGCAACGAATTGGCGCACGATGCCAAAATTCTCTATGAGCTTCTTACACAAAAACGCCTCAATTGGCAAAAAAATATACCTTCAAATAATGAAACACAGGTGAGCAAAATTCTTGTTACCCGCACGGGAAAAAGATTAGCAGAAATTCTTGAGGAAATAGATATTTTTGATTGGTGGAATCTTCTCATGGGATATGGTGAAGTTACTGAAACAGGCGCATTTCTTCTTCATAATAGATAAACTCTTTCATCTATACACATTTTCATAGTTTTGTTATTCTCAAGATATGCTCGCAAAAGTTGCTTCAGCAGCAATTGTTGGACTTGATGCTGTTTCTATAGAAGTTGAAGTAGATATTGCTTCTCAAGGACTTCCTTCATTTACCATTGTCGGACTCCCAGATAAAGCTGTTGAAGAAGCCCGCGAGAGGGTGAGAGCTGCACTGAAAAATTCTGGAGCTGACTTCCCTGCCAAACGAATTACCGTTAATCTTGCTCCCGCTGATTTGCCAAAAGAAGGACCGAGCTATGACTTACCTATTGCCGTTGGCATTCTTATTGCTTCAGGCCAACTGAAAGCAGATATCAAATCCGCACTTTTTATGGGGGAATTAGCTCTTGATGGCAGACTCAGACATACCAATGGCGTTTTGCCTATTACTCTTCTTGCAAGGGAGAAGCATATTGCTGCTATATATGTTCCGTCTGAGAATGCAAAGGAGGCAGCTTGTATTGCAGGTGTGGATATTTTTCCTGTGGATAACTTGGGGATATTGTTTGAGCATTTGTCTCTACAAAAGCCATTAACAGCTTACCCTTATAGCCCAATCGATACAGAAAATACTGTGCAAAACTTTGACTATGACATGAAAGATATCAAAGGACAAGAAAAAGCCAAGAGAGCTTTAGAGATAGCAGCAGCAGGTGGACATAATATTCTTTTGAAAGGGCCGCCTGGAGCAGGCAAAACACTGCTTGCCCGGACACTTCCCTCTATTTTGCCAAAAGTTACTTTCCCAGAAGTACTTGAGATGACAAAGATTTATAGTATTTCTGGCCTCCTAAATGGCGATGGGCTCATGATCAAACGCCCCTTTCGTTCCCCTCATCACTCAACATCCCATGTTGGTCTTATTGGAGGAGGAAGTTTTCCCAAGCCAGGCGAGGTTTCACTTGCTCATAGAGGAGTCTTATTTTTAGACGAGTTACCAGAATTTCCTCGACCTGTCCTTGAAGCACTTCGCCAACCACTAGAAGACGGGACTGTCAGTATCTCCCGCGCACAAGGACGATTTAGCTTTCCTGCAAAGTGTATGATGATAGCTGCACAAAATCCTTGTCCATGTGGATATCTTGGGGACAACTCTCATGAATGTACGTGTGCTCCCTCTCAAATTATTCGCTATCAAAAGAAAATATCAGGACCGCTTTTAGATAGAATAGACTTACATTTATCTGTTCCTGCAGTGAAGACAGAGAAACTAGTGACCTTATCCGCAATTAAGACTGAGTCCTCTCAGGAAATTCGCGAAAGAGTCCAAAAAGCACGTGATATTCAAACCAAAAGATTTCAGGGAACAACTCTTTCTTCAAATGCAGATATGACAAGTCGGGATATTAGAATATTTTGTCCACTTGATAATCCGTCTCTTCAAACACTTCGTCTTGCTGTTGATAAATTGCATCTCTCGGCGCGTGCGTATTATCGAACTATCAAACTTGCCCAAACCATCGCCGATCTGGAAAATGCACCTGCTATAACCACCCAACATATTGCCGAAGCACTACAATATCGACAATCCTCTCAATAACCAAACATGTTACCATTAGTATATGGAGCATGGACTTTCAGAAAAAGAAGTTGCAGAGAGAGGTAAGCTTGGAACAAATGCGCTTTCCTTAAAGACGTCCACATCTTCTCTTCGAATTTTTCTCTCTCAATTTCCGACGCTTATTAATGGTGTTTTGACACTTGCTGCGCTGCTCTCTCTTTTTCTTCGAGATATTATTGATGCTGCTTTTATCATTGCCGTTGTTATTGCCAATAGCATTTTTAGCTTTCTTCAGGAATACAAAGCTGAAAAAGCACTTGAAAAGCTTACCGAGCTCACAAAGCCTTTTTGCAAAGTCATTCGAGAAGGAAAAATTCAACAAATTGGAGCTGATGAGGTTGTTATTGGAGACATTATTGTGCTTGAGGAAGGAGATAGGATTCCTGCAGATGGAGAACTCATGACAACAACCTACCTTGAGGTGGATGAATCTATCCTTACCGGTGAATCTCTTCCTATTGTTAAAAAGTCCCATGACACACTTTTTAGAGGAACATTCATTGTCAACGGTAAAGCCCGTGTGCAAATAACCGCAGTTGGTATCCATACTCGCTTTGGGCAAATTGCCAAAACTCTTTCACAAATTGACAACGAGTCAACACCACTTCAGAAAGATATTTCTCGCACCACAACGCTCCTTTCTCTTTTTGCAGCACTGCTGGCGCTTCTTCTTATTCCAATTGGGGCTCTTCTTGGAAAAGACTTTATTTTCATGGTTTTCTTAGCAATAAGTATCGCTGTTGCTGCTATTCCAGAGAGCCTGCCTGGCATTGTCACTGTTGCACTTGCGCTTGGCGCAGGACGAATGGCCAAGAAAAAAGCAATCATTCGTAAGATGGCTGCTATTGAGACGCTTGGTTCTATGCAGGTTGTTCTCCTGGATAAAACAGGAACTTTAACCAGTAATAATATGGATGTTAAGACAGTATGGTTACCTGATGAGCATCAGAAAGAGTATTTAATAAAAGGGTGTGTGTTGGGTAATTCAGCCTCCGTGAAGAAACATGGTGAAGTTGTTGGAGACAAGACTGATGGTGCACTCATTACCTGGGCTGTGAAGGAAGGTGTTTCACCTGATAACCTGCTCGTTTCTGGAAAAGTTCTTGATGAATATACATTTGATCCTCTGACGAAAACCATCTCAACTGTCTGGCAAGAAGGTACAAAAACCTACATGTTTGTAAAAGGTGCACCTGAGGAAGTAGTAAAAAGATGTCTCCTAGCTAAGGCCAAACAGGAAGAAGTCCACAAAAAATTCTTAGACATGGCAAAAGAAGGCCTTCGTGTTATTGCTATTGCGTATAAAAAAGAGCATTACACCAAAGGCATGAAGCGAAAAGAAGTGGAAAGTCACCTCTCATTTCTTGGACTTTTAGGACTCTATGATCCTCCAAGACCTGAGGCAGCAAAAGCAATTGCTGATGCAAAAAAGGCTGGAATTCAACCTGTTATGGTTACGGGTGATAATGAGATAACAGCTCGTGCAATTGCAGAGTCTATTGGTCTTGCTGGAGAGAATGAACAAGTTATCACTGGAGACGATCTTTTCCATATGAGCGATGCCCAACTTGAAGCAAAAATTCATCAAGTGCATATTTTTGCCAGAACACGACCTGAGGATAAATTACGTTTGACACAACTATACAAACGTCTTGGATACATTGTTGGCGTTACGGGAGACGGCGTAAATGATTCACTTGCTCTCAAGCAAGCAAATGTTGGCGTTGCTATGGGCGAGCGAGGGACCGATGTGGCTATCGAAGCCAGTGATATGATAGTGACTGATGACAACTTCTCTACTCTGATTAACGCCGTAAAAGAAGGCCGAAGAATTTATGGAAATTTAAAACGCGCTATCACCTATCTTCTCGCAAGTAATTTTTCAGAACTCCTTCTTATTACTATTGCGACAATTTTTAATACTGCCTCTCCCCTGCTCCCCACTCAAATTTTGTGGATGAATCTTGTTACTGATGTCTTCCCTGCTTTTTCTCTTGTTATGGACAAAGCACATAAAGATGAATTTACTACCACTTCCCCATCTACACTTATCTCTCCATCTAGATGGCTTGCCATTGCCTCTATTGGTGTTACTATTGCCTCTATTGTTTTTATGATGTTTGTTGGACTAACCGCTTCTCTACCCCTTCTCAGAGCGCGTACGATTACGTTTAACATGTTTATCGCCTGTCACCTTCTCTTTGCATTTCTTGTGAGAGGAAAGTATGCTCTGACACAAAATAAATGGCTCTGGCTTACAATTGTAATTACACTTATTGCGCAAGTTGCAATTTCTACAATTCCCTTTTTCCAAAATATTTTTCAATTGGGATGGTAATTATCCAAAAAGAAATGCTCTTTTTCCAAAAGGAATACCCATTGCTTTTGCAGCCGGATCAACATAGACCCATGAGGTATCCACTTTTACCTTCAAATACTGATGGGTAAAAAAATTGAAAAATACTGTGTGGACTTCAATGTCACCATCATGGAAATAGCCACTTTTCACTAAAAAAACTCTGATAAGATAATTCTGATTGTGACAATGCATATAGCCTGGCTTCATCGTGAGAGGATTTTGAAAAGCACGATTAATATCAAGAAGCGTCTTAAATCTACCTCCTTGATATTCAGTCGTCACCAAATCATACGCGTTCTTAAGAAAAGCCTCTCTTGATATCGAATTCTTTTTAAGAAGATCTAATTCTTTTTGAACTTTTTCAGGAAGTATGTTGGGAAGTGGACCTTTACGAAAACCATAATTAGGGACAATCAATCTTGGCAATACATACACGCCAACAATATAAAGAAAGACAAGAATAATGGCTATCACAGTAATGCTTGTTGATCGGAAGTAATTGTTATTCCAAAATGATCAAATGCAAGCTTGGTCACCATACGTCCTCGGGAGGTTTTTTGCAAGAAGCCTATTTGTAAAAGATATGGCTCTATCACTTCTTCAATGGTATGGGAATCCTCAGCAAGCATTGCAGCCAAAGTTTCAAGTCCTACTGGACCACCATTATATTTTTCAATAATTGCCCGAAGCAGTCTTGTATCAGATGCATCAAGACCCATGTGATCTACTTCCAGCATGGAAAGAGCTTCATTGGCAATTGCCTGAGTGATAATACCTCTTCCTTTTACTTGAGCATAATCACGAGTTCTTTTGAGAAGTTTTAAAGCAATACGAGGAGTTCCACGAGATCTTTTCGCAAGTTCAACAATACTTGCTGCGTCAATAGCAACCTCTAATTTTTCAGCTGCTTGCTTAATGATTTTGCCTAATTCGTCCGGAGAGTAAAAAGTCAGTCGGTGCATCACACCAAATCTATCTCGAAGCGGTCCATCAATAAGCCCTACTCTCGTCGTTGCACCAATAATAGTAAATTGTGGCAAATCAAGCCTCAATGTCCTTGCAGCAGGACCTTTGCCAACCACAATATCAAGACAATAATCCTCCATTGCAGGATATAAAGTCTCCTCAACAATTTTATTGAGTCTATGAATCTCATCAATAAACAAAATGTCGCCTTTCTCAAGGTTGGTCAAAATTGATGCTAAATCCCCTGCCCTTTCAATGGCTGGACCACTGGTGACTTTAATTGAGGCACCCATTTCTTTGGCAATAATGTGAGACAGCGTTGTTTTCCCAAGCCCTGGAGGGCCATACAGCAAGATATGTTCTATTGCCTCTCCCCTTTTCTTTGCTGCTTCAATTCCTATTTTGACTGCTTCTTTGACATTTTCTTGTCCAAAAAATTCTTGCCAATTTTTTGCACGAAGACTTGTAAAAAGTGCTTCCTCTTCTGGCGTGACAACGGTTATTTCTTCAACTGTATCGTGTGTTGGTTGCATAGATTATTTTCCAAGATGCTTCAAGGCAAGCCTGACTTTATCTGAGACACTCTCCCCTGCCTCACCTATTGCTCGTACTGCATCTCGTGCCTCTTTTTCACTAAAGCCAATCCCTGTTAATGCACTAACTACTTCTGATGTTGGCGTCTTTCCTTCATCTTGCAAATTTAATTCTTCTGAACTCCCCAATTTATTTTTTAGCTCAATAATGATTTTTTGTGCATTTTTCTTCCCAAGACGTGGAACTCCCGTAAAGAAATCAACATCAGCCTTTCTAATAGCCTCCAGTATTTCACTTGTTGTGCCAATGGCAAATATCCCAATTGCTGTCTTTGGACCAATACCTGAAATACCAATAAGATTTTCAAAAAGTCGTAATTCTTGAGCGGAAGCAAAACCATACAAATCCAGCGCATCTTCTCTCACGTAAGTATGAATAAATGCTTGCACTTTATCACCTATAACATGCTTGAGAAGTCCTAACGAGCCATAGACTTTATAGCCAACACCATTGACATCAATAATCAAATGAGGATCATTTCGAAGGATAATAGTACCAGTAAGAAGCCCTATCATAGGAAAGCCACTCTAGTATACCACACGCTCAAAGTGACTTTTAAAAGATATAAGGAACAAACATTTTTGTCTTTTTCATATAGGTTTTATATGCATCTCCAAAGTGGGCTATAAGCAACTTTTCTTCTCTTTTTCCCTGCACATATCCTGAAATAAGATACGGTAGAAAAACTACAAACAAATAGCTTTGCGCAGTGAGCTCTCCACCAATAAATGAAAGAGCAAATCCAAGATAGATAGGATGGCGTATCAATGAATATATTCCTGTTGTCACAAGCTTTTGACCTTTTTTAATCTGATATTCCTCCCCGCTTACCCAATTACTCGCAATTTCTCTTCGTGCTACAAAACAAATACCCACTCCTAAGATAACAAGAGTAACGCCAATAAGTTGGAAGAGTAAAACAGACTGTGTAATTGGGTCTATTGGCACGGCTATGAGCTGAGCAATGATAAGAAGTTGAATAAGAATATACACATACTTACTTATCTCTTCATGAAGAGATAATGGACGATGAATTTTGGGAAGTGCTTTTTCAGCTTTTTTTTGCTCTATTTTCCAGTAGATATATCTCCCCACAAAAAGCAAAATAACAATAGTTCGTAAAGCTATATCAAGCATATTTATTGGTAAAGGCGTGTGTTAAGGCAATAGCAAGCGCATCTGCAGTATCATCTGGGGTGGGCACTTTTGGTAATTTAAGAGTGAGCTTCACCATTTGTCCAATTTGCTTTTTATCAGCTTTCCCATACCCAGTAATAGCACTTTTGACAGATGATGGGGTATAGACCGCAATAGGAAGCTGCTTTTGTGCTGCAGCAAGCAGCACAACTCCTCGTGCTTGTCCAACAGCAAAGGCTGTTTTGACATTCTTATTAAAAAACAGCTCTTCTATCGCAAGAGCCTGGGGCTTATATTCATCTAGAAGCTTTTGCACAGAGGAATAAATGATTACCAATCTCTCTGTCAATGGTGAATTTACCTTTGTCTCAACGCATCCATAAGCAATTGTCTTGATACCACTCTTTTCTTTATCAATAACTCCCCAGCCAAGCCTACCAATACCAGGATCCACCCCTAAAATGCGCATAGCACTATCCTAGCAGATGAAAAGTTGTAAAAAAAGAAGTTTTCATGTACAATGACAAAATCATGAAGAAACACAGCGTAAAAGTTGAAAAAAGAAGCGTATTTGGCAAGCAACTTAAGAAGCTTCGACGAGAAGGCATTTTGCCTGCAAATATTTACGGCAAAGATATTGAGTCCGTTGCTGTCCAACTTCCTTTGAAAACCTTTGAAGAGCTTTATAAAGAAGTCGGCTCATCTGGAGTTGTTGAAGTTGAATTTGACGGCGATAAAAGACCAACCCTTATTCATAACATGCAATATGATTATGTGAATAATACTCCTCTACATGCAGATTTTTTCCAAGTTAATTTGAAAGAAAAAGTAAAAACGGTTGTCCCACTTCATATTGTTGGCGAAGCTAAAGCAGTTACTGAAAAGCTTGGCATGCTTATGCAGCCTGTTAATGAAGTTGAAGTTGAGGCTCTCCCAACAGATCTCCCAGAACATGTTGAAATCGATGTTACTGAGCTTGCAGAAGTTGGACAACATCTCAAAATTAGTGATCTTAAAGTCTCAGGCGATGTTGCTATCTTAAATGATCCAGAGCAAGTTATCGCAAGTATTGCAGAACTGGTCTCTGAAGAAGCAGAAGAGCAAGCAGCTGAGGCAGCTGGTGCAGAAGGTGAAGCAGCAGCTGAAGGTGAAGCTCCTGCCGAAGGTGGAGAACAAGCTCCAGCAGCTGAAGAAGCAAAAGCTGAATAATT
>PRDT01000086.1 GCA_003173995.1 Candidatus Levyibacteriota bacterium
AATCACACCCCAGCCCCTCCGGGGGATATCCTTGCGCAAAGCAAGAAGCTTTGGCATATGTTGTATGCACTGTGGTACAAACCAACATTGACAAAAGATATACTTGCTCGTGGAGTAATGTCTGTGACGCAATGGCACAAAATTTTTTGATACGACTTCGTATCCGTCACTGACGTTTTCACTCATGCCAACTTTCCATCCTCTGAAGAATTTACTCTGTAGAATCAATGCTACAAGATAGTTCTTACCATATATTTACAGACCTCACATATACGGTTCAGCTCCATCTGCCAGAATTTCATTTTATGAAGGCATTCTTACAAATCCTTACGATTGCGCTCATTCTGCCCTTTATATTTGTCATACCAACATACGCCTCTGGAAGTTGCCAACCTATTTATGGAGGAGGCCAAACTTGTACAAGTGGCGCAATTAGTATTGAAAAAGACGTGGTTAATCCTGCTAGCAATAATGATGTTCATGACCTTGGTATTAACGATCCACGCTTTCATCCAGGAGATATCGTCACCTTCCATATTACTCTTCGAAATACCGGCACAGCATCCATTGATAGTGCAACACTTATTGATACACTTCCCAACTTTGTGACATTCAATCAAGGTCCAGGACAATTTGACAGTAATGCCAAAACTCTCACTTTTAGTACTACCAATATTGCTCCCAACCAGTCCCAAATTTTTACCGTTACCGCAAAAGTTGTCGGTGGCAATCAGCTTCCTAATAACAACCTCTGTGTCATCAATCAAGTCAAGGTAACAACTAGTGACAATCAAACAGCGCAAGATAGTTCGCAATTTTGTATGACAAATAATGTTGCTGCGTCGCCTAGCCCAATGAGTATTACTCCAGCAACAGGACCTGAAGCTCTCTCACTTATTTCATTATTCCCAACAGCAATAGCAGGCTTCATGCTTCGCAAATATACAAAGATCAAAAAATAATGTACCTTTCCTATGTTAGCTGGAGAACTCGGACGACTTTTACGTCCAAATTATCAATTTGGTTTTGCAATGATGCCTCCCATCGGACCAGGAGTACCGGGAGGAACACCCCAACATGGCTTTGATACTGCCCCACTGCCAGATGTGAAAAGAATGGTTGCAGAACGAGCAGCTGAAGATATCATGTCGATAAATGACCAGACTGTTGCAGCTATTGGCGCACTGGATCCAAACGCTGCTGATTATCTTCGTCAACGCACTCAACTTCTTGATACCGAACGAGTTGACGTGCTTCGATTGGTACAGCCGCATATGCCAGATCGCACTGTCGCTACTGCAACTGAAGCTAGTCCACAAGCCCAATATGCCACACAGATGATAGGAAATATCAATACGCTCAGACAGCGAGATATTGCCCATGCACGCACTGCAATTACTGACCCTGTGCAACAGGCTCGACAAATGGATACTATTGCCCGGAATAAGCGCAGTGAAATTGCAGACGTGCTTGTCTATCATATGGACGAGCCTGCTTTACCTCCACCACGAGCCAGAGCCCGAACGACAGCAAGACCTGCGACTCCTCCTGCTGGCACAGCTGCTCCAGCACCTCAATGGCCAACACAAGCAGCAGATGCAGCGAGACGGACTCAAGATGTCGTAGTACGTACTGTCGTAGCTGATGACAGAGGACGACGATTTGGCCTGGGCTGTGCAACTGGAGTTGTCGGAACACTTCTATTGGTTGGGGCAATTGCTCTTGCCTCTGGCTGGCGTCCCTTTGGAGGAGGATATTCTCCATCCCCTTCTCCCACCCCAACGCATACTCCTTCTTCATCAGGTGAGACAACTCAGCATATTGTCCTTGCTGCTAATACGTGTCAAGACGTAGCAGCAAATACAGTCCTTATGGGTGATGTCAATATTGGTGGACAAGTTGTGAATGGAAGAATTGTTGGAGGACGCAATCTCTATGACACAGGCGATGGGAGTGATCAGACAGGACTGGTGACGGTCACAACTGCTAACCAGACTGTATGCGCCCCATGGGGCGCTAGCGGTGAGACACTTAGCAATCCTGCTGATGCAAAAAAAAAAGCTGAGAGTGCCAAGTCTGACATGGAGGCGAACGGGTGTGGTCCAGGTGGATGCCGAAGAGGTGTAACTATCGTATATGTTCCATAAAAAGTATTTGAAAGGAGGTGAATGAAAATTATGTTAAGTCCAGACGGAGCAAGACCGTACGGATATTCAGGAGATGCTACAGCGCGATCATCTGCAATAGGAGGAGGCGGTGTTGATGCAAATGCCGCAACAGATGCCATGCCGGCAGTACGTACAGCAGGACGTTCGCCACAACCTCGTCGAGGTGTGAGAGCTGCTCTTATTGGTACAGGACTCGCAGTTGTACTGACTGGTGCGTATGCATTAGGTCAATTACGTGGTCCCGATAATGCAAGCGCTTCAGGCCCAGGTGGAGGCACACCAACACCAGGTCTGACAGAAACACCTGGTGCAACATCAACTCCTGGTTCATCCGACCACGAGTTGCAGCCTGGCCAATGTATTGACCTACAAGCGTCAGGCGATCAGATTATCATTGTTCAAGGAGATACGACCATTAATGGGACAAATATCTTTGACAATGATGCTCAAACAGCAGCAATGGCTAAGTTAGTCAACGGTGACTATGATATTTGCGCACCATTTGGCGCAGATGTCCAACAGACAACAAAGCCAGTCGCTGACAACATCCTAGGAAGTGATGCAGAGCAAGCACTTGATAAAGGCTTTAGATCCGTGACTATCTTCAAATTTGATGGTGGTCATATGGTTCAAGGAAGCAGAAATTAAGTTGTTAGGCTAACAACATGCCAGGCATACAACGCTCGTCACGTTTTCTGTATGCCTGGCATTGATATACTATCATGACACGTCAAGAACACAAACATCTTGCCCTCTTGTTTCTTGTGGCTATTACAGGTGTTGTGTGTCTTGCCAACTACACTGTTGGTACCTTTCTCTCAGGATGGGATACGCTTCATCCTGAATTCAATTTTCCGCTTGCTTTCAGTCGTGCTTTTTTTGGAGTTTTTCGACCTGAGCAGGGAGTTGGCGCAGTTGCAGCGCATGCACATATGGCTGATTTGCCACATATTTTTCTTGTGTGGATCTTCTCTTCCCTATTTCCTATCAATACTCTTCGCTATCTCTATATATTCTTGTGTCTTTTTTCTGGTGTTATTGGCATGTATTTTTTTCTGAAGAGAGTAGTCTCTAATAGTCTTGCCGTATTTATTGGGGCGCTTTTCTATTTGCTCAATCTCGGCACGCTCCAGCAATTTTTTGTGCCATTTGAGATGTTTACCACACAATATGCCATCCTTCCCTGGCTTTTTCTTTTTGGATTTGACTACCTTTTTGTGGGTAAAAGAAAAACTCTCCTTTTTCTCGCTTTTACGATTCTTCTTCTTGCGCCAACAGCATTTGCTTCTGTCCTTTGGTATGTCCAAATGGGAGTTTTTTTCCTTATTCTTCTTACGATCATTTTTATTTATGGCAAGTCAAAAAGGAGAATGTACCTTACTCGGTCTGGCGTCATGTTAGGACTTGTCATAACCCTCAATCTCTTCTGGCTTTTACCCAACCTTTATTTTCTTGCTACTCACGCTCAGGATGTGAGCCAGGCATTCACCAACCAGCTTTTCTCAGAAGAAGCATTCTTGTATAACAAAGCGTTTGGCAATGTATTTGATATTCTCCAGATGAAAACCTTTTATTTCTCGTGGAGCGTCTACAAAGGCAACAGCGCATTTGAGCCACTTCTTTCTGTCTGGAAAGATTTTGGAAGTAGTCCTTTTATCCAAAGTCTTTATTTCTTACTGGCAATACCAAGTATCATTGGCATTATCTGGGCATCTTGGAGAAAGCACAAACTTTTTCTCAGCTTCCTACCAGGGCTTATCTTTGTTGTTTTCTTTTTACTCAATCAAAATGGTCCAACAGGATTTCTCTATACACTTTTTCAAAAAATTCCCTTATTTGAAGAGGCGCTTCGCTTCCCTGATGATAAAGTTTTAGGACTTTTTACATTTTTTGTGGCTATTTTCTTTACTGTTGGGTGTGAATTCCTCCTGAAAAGAGTCAAAAGACAACTGCTTTTTACCATAACTATCACAAGTCTTTTATTTCTTTCCATGGCTCCTGCATTTACCGGCAATTTTATTAGCCCTCATATGCGAGTTGCGATTCCTGAGTCGTATATGAAAATGTTTGGATGGTTTAATACTCAATCTGATACGGGAAGAGTTGCGACATTTCCTATTCAAAGTCCATGGGGATGGGAATATTACAACTGGTACAACGATCAAAATCCAAGCTTTCAGGGTTCTGGATTTCTTTCATTTGGGATTAAACAGCCTCTTCTTGATCGTGATTTTGACAGGTGGAATCCATTGAATGAAAGCTATTATAGAGAATTATCCTATGCATTATACAGTCACAATCCAGATTTTTTTGCCAAAGTATTACAAAAATATAACGTCCACTACATTTTGCTGGATACCAGTATCATTGCACCCGACCAAACAACCGATGTCTTGTCCTATGACACCATTAAAGAGTACTTAAAAAAAGCACATGTAACGCAAAAAACTTCATTTAGTAAGACACTTACTGTTTATACAGTACAAAATAACTCCAAAAATACTGACGTAGCATATGCCAATAAGCTTTCTGAAGTGGAGCGAACAAGCACATACTATTATAGTGACAGTATCTACTCTCTCCTAGGCCCGTATCAGGAAACAACTCGTCCCTCAGCACAAACCATTGTCTTTCCTTTCCATGGACTTATTAATCACCTTTCAGGAGTAAATGCAGAAGAAAATTATCAAGGGATTAGCCTTACCAAGTCTCTTTCAACCACCCAACACTTCGCTATTTCTTCCCAAGATCTAGGTAACATTATTTGGGCTGATGTATCCCTGAAGCAATCAGATACAGCGCCTTCCCTCATCCTTACTCCTATCTTACCTATCTCAAGTGCAAATACGAAGCCTATCCAAGTAGATTTGCCACAAATATCCACAGACACAATGTATGTGGTGGTCAATAAAAGTAACGTCTTTCAAGTTGTTCCTTCTTCTTCAACCGATACTATTCCCCTGGGAGAGGTTCAGCTTTTCACCAATAAAGATAATAGTATTAGTATTTATCAGCCAACTTCCCACTTAGCTGGCCTCCCATTGTCTCAGAAATCCCTCACCGCAAGTCCCTGTAGCCAGACCAATGGGAATGAAGTCTTTGGCATTAATAATGTCACGAAAAATGGCTTTAGTCTTTTCTCAAAAGAGACCAATCTCTGCATGACTATTCCTCTGAGTGATCTTATTCCCAAAAATGCTCCTGATACATTTTTACTTCGAGGTAGCTATGTCTACTCAGGCAGTGATCCATCATCTTTATGTCTTGCTGACACTGAAAAAGGTCAATGTCTTCTCACAAATTTTACTGATATTGAGGCTAAAAAGATTGATACATCTTCTCAATTTGCTTTTTCATTAAGGAGTGATGAGATTGAAAACCACATGCTGAAATTAGCAGTTGATACGACTGCTAACTCATTTTTTGTGACCAATAGCTACCACAATATGGCATTCTTTATTGAAAGTCCTTTAGATGAAGAAACTGTCTCAGGCAAAGATGTGCTTTCCCATATTCCAAGTACCATAGTCGCTACAAATAGTATAAAAGCAACAGTCGGACAGGAAGACAATACCCTCATGACCTTACTTCCCTCCCGCCCAAATGAAGGAAATGATTGTATTCAAAATCCATTGACGTATAAACTCACCCAAAATAGTATCAAAAGGATAAATACTGCATCATATAGTCGCTACACAGCCACCAATGGGTCGTATTGCGACCACATCAGCTACCCCCATATCCCTCACAATCAGGGCTATCTCCTCAGTGTCACAGCCCGCTCTATTAGTGGTCTTACGCCTCGAATTTGTGTCTCAGACCCCAGAACTGGTAGATGCAACGTGTATACCAAACTTGCAGCAAGCGATGCATTTACCACTCAATTTTTCCTTATTCCCCCTTTTAATGACAATAATGAGGGGTATGACGTCAATATCAATAATGAAGGTATCCCAGGCACAGAAAGCGTAAATGATATCGCCTCAATTGCTCTCACTCCTATCTCATATGACTGGCTTGAGGGACTCCACAGCTCATTCAAGCAAAACCAACAAAGTAAAATATCTAATATGCACTATGTATCCTTTTTGAATAAAAATCTCTTCCTGCTGCCTTCTGTACCATCAGGCAATCATACAATTATCCTTGGCCAGTCTTTTGATGCAGGTTGGAAAATGTACCGCATTCCAGAAATTATTCCCTCCTCACTTGCCCAATGGTTCCCCTTTTTTCTGCAAAGTGAACCTTCACATTCACGAGTTAATGGCTGGGAGAATGGCTGGAATATACAAAATAACAGTGGAGGAATTTATGTCATCATATTCCTTCCCCAATACCTCGAATACATCGGCTTTGCAGTAGGAATTATTGGCCTCACCTTTCTCATTATTTACGTTCTCAGAAGTACTTTATCGCCACTTGTATTGAATGCGTGAGAAATTTGTGAACGCATCAGGGAGAACCCACCGAAGAGTGGAGAGGGTGTTATCTCCCGATAAGTGAACAAATTTCAAAAGCATGAAATACAACCTGGCGAGTATTTTTGCTTCTTTTTAAGAAAAAGAAGAGATAAAAGAAGTTTTTGGTACTTTTTCTAGAAAACTATAATCAGCTAATTTGGCTTCAAGATTTGACAGGATAGGTCTCATCTGGTAAACTTTTTTTACTAGAAAACTACATATTTCTGCTTTCAAGCATTTCTGCCCGTACGAAAGGTCTTAACTATGAAAATATACCAAGATACACTGCCTCTTATTTCCGTTATTATTTCAGTATTTAATAATGGCACCCAGCTCTCAGAATGCCTCAATTCCCTCCTTTCACAAAGCTATCCTAACCTCGAAATCATCGCAATAGATGACTTTTCCAAAGATGATTCATGGAAAATTTTAAAGATCTACAAGTCTATAGACAAGCGAATAAAGGTATATAAAAATGTAAAGCATTACGGCCAGGGAATTACCTTCAATCGTGCCTTACGCAAAATCAAGGGTCAATATGTTGTCTTTATGGATCCAGAAGACAAGAGTTACAAAGAAAAATTAGCTAAACAACTCCACTTTCTAGAGAAAAATGAGAAAGTCGTAGCAGTTGGAACTCAGTGCACATTTATTGATGATGATAATAAGCGTCTTGGTGTCAGTAATTTCCCGAGTGAAAATGATGCAATCTATCACACACCACTCCATAGTGTATCAATTCAATTTGAAACCCTGATGATCAATAGGTTTCTTCTACCAAAAGACTTGCTCAAATTCGCTACTCAACCAACACAATTTCTCTATACAGACATCCTTATTAAGCTTCTCGCATATGGCCAGCTTATCAATCTTCCCCAGGCTCTTCAATACCACCGCAAGCATACAAATAAAAAAGCCTTCCAGATAACTCAAATTCCATCTCTTATCCGGCTTGGTATTACATCAATTGCACAGCGTGATTATCGACCCTCTCTCCGCTACATCTACAATTCCCTCTTCAAACCCAATCTTTCAGCACAATAAATTAATCCTATAGTTGATAACTCCTGATGCATCTGTTATACTACATCTATGGAACGAACAGGACATAGACCAAACATCGTATACCAGGCTGTACAAGGATTAGGCAAACCTCTTAGTCTTACCGCTCTTGGGCTTACTCTTGCAACGACAGGAGCTTGTGCAGATCTTGGCAAAACGACAGTTGCCGCCCCTGATTTGACCGTACAAATTCAACCTGGCTCGACTTTTGGAATTAATAAGGCATTCGGAGAGATGTGTGCGCTCAGTGATGGTCAACAGATGACAATAAGTTCTGGTACTCCTGGAGCTGAGAAAGTGATTCAAGTTACTGCACACGGGTATACCATTGTTGATATGGTGCCAGGACAGTGGCATCAAGTTTTTCTTCCTGATACTGTAGCAGCAAATGCGAGGGGTGTCGCATGCACTTCGTATGGTGGTCCGCAAAATGATGCTACGACTGTCTACACAGGTGAAAGAACACGCGACCAAGTACTAAGTACACTTATCCCTGCAGAGGGCCAATCAGCGACAATTATTACAGTACAATAATAAGCTTTCCAATAAAAACCCTTCCTAGGGCATTCTAGAGCCTTCTCCCAAAATACATCAATTTTCTTATCCCTAAGTTATCCACATTTTTTTTCATAACTTATTTAGCTTGCCATAGCAGTCTATTTTGATAGCCTCAAACTCTAGGCTTATGATGTTTTGTGTTATAGAGTGCTATAGGTTGACAAGCGCTTGCCCCTATGCTACACTTTTTCAGGAGAATGAATATGTTAGGATTTTTAACTTCCCTTTTCGGGCACAAAAAAGTGACTCGTAAGACGCTTGACGAATACAAACATGAAATGTTGGTCAGTACAGGCCGAGAGCAATTTAAGGCCATGCTGAAGAAGAACATTCGAATTCCAGTAGTTTTTCTTTAAATTGAAACTTTGACAATAAAAAAGAGCATCGCTTTCGTTACTTCCGATAATGAATACGGTACGATAAGCAATGCTCTTGCAATTTGCAATTAGTCCTTTAGGCAGGAATTAACTAAGTGCAGGATTAATTAGTATCAAATAGCCAATTGCTTGTCAAGAAAAATTGTCATAGCTAAAAATATTAATTTAGCTCACTAGGACGACAAAAAACTAGACATGACAATTGGCATTTTTGTAAGAAAACCGGGAAGAAAATTGACAATATTTTTCCCCACCTCTAATGAGGTAGGAAAGTTGGGCAGGCTTTCCTATCTCGTTAGAGGTGTGTTTCCTCTCTTCTATTACTTCCACTACATACCGTTATTTCATTTCACCAAATACTCTTCTTATGAAGTTTACTAATAAAACTATTGAAGCGTATTTCTGAGGTCCTGGAAGAACGGTAGAATGATTATTGCTCTTTTGTTGGAGTTGGAGTAGCTTTTACTTTTTTGGCTGGTGTAGGACTCGTCGTAGTAGGAGCTTGTGCTTCTCCAATATTTACTGGTGCTACCTGGACAATTCTATTTGCAGATGGGTTGAACAAAATTGCTTCTCGAGCTTTGGTATAAATAAGCACTTTATCTCCATTATGTGCTTTACCAAAGAATGGTTGGTTTTTAAGCTTGGTGATATCAGCCACTGTCGCAATCGTTGGTTGCTCGTCTTTTGGCAACTCAATAAGTTTTCCTACTCTCTCAATAAGGTCTTGTGTTTGCATTTGTGCGGCAAGTGTTGGATTGTTTAAAAGTTTTTGAGACATTTGATATTGCTTATAAAAATACGCTGCTGCACCCAATGCTCCAATAACAACAACAACCAATAAAATGGTAATAAAAACGTGTGTCTTCATAAACTTCTTCATAACCATATAGTAAAAAGAATCGGAAACCATGTCAAGTGCGCAATTTTTCTTAACCAAAATACGAAAAAATCTTCCAAGCTTTAACAGCGGATTTAGGCAGGTATGTTGCGGGCATATATGTCTTATGCAAGAAAGTCGTTTTGAGAAAAACGCAAAATACGCAGACCAACGACCTATCGTAGACAAGGAAGAAATATGCTAAAGGCAACCAAACGGATTACCCACTACCTACCGATCCTCCTTGCATAAGATCGACTCTTCTCTTATATAACGTCAGCTCTATACAGAAGCAACCATGCTTCTGCTTTTTGCTTCACGTCTGCCCAAATGGTGGCAGCAATCATATGAATGCTATGTGTCACGCACTATCCTCCTTTCTGCGCCTATGGCGCTAAAATTGCACTACTTGGACTCGCAACCGGCGAGGGTGAAAGCGATTGAGGGCTTTCCCCACTTTCAACGGTTACTGGATTGTCAATGGAAAGAGCATGCCAGGAGAATGGTATATCTACCTCTGCTGGCTTATTAAGTTGTATGGTAAATCCTGTTTTGGTTACATGAGTAATGATGTATGTGTATCCTCCATTAAGAATCATTGATTGTAGGGCATTCTGTGAGGTCGTAGATCCATAAGAATTTCCATCATTATCAATTGCTACTGATGCTGTAATAATGGGTTGAGAAGGATATGGTTTTGCAAAAGTAACAGCCACTTTTGTTGCATTTGTAGGAATAGTAACGTTACCTGCTGTATCTTGATTGACGGTAAGGGTTCCTTGTACTGTTACATTGTTATGGAATATTACTTTACCGAAGAAATCTGAAATTCCATTCACAAGAAGATTATTTGTTGTCAATGTATCGATAACATGGAATAGGCCTTCTACTAACCCATCTCCTTTTACTCTGAAATCTCCCGAAACAGTTGCAGTCCCTAATACTGACAGGGTGTTAAAAAGAGGATCTGTTGCAGCAATAACATGTGCAGATGAAGTAGCAGCAGAGATTTGCCCAGAAAGAGATGCAATTTGTAGACGAAGACTATCAAACTGAGCCAAGTAATCTGCTGGAATATTGTGAGCACGAATATTCCCAGCAAACGTCGCATCACCATTTTTCTCAAAAGTAATTGCATTTGTTCCATCAGAACCATGAATAATAACTTGTCCATTTGTATCAACCGTAAGATAGTCGTTGCTTGTAAGCTTACTATTGATAGCATCAATCATAACTTGCTGCTCTTGGAGAGCTTTAATTGCTGGGACAACAAGATATGCATAATCAACACCATAGACATCACCAATTGTTGGATCGTTATAGATAACATGCACTGCATCTCCAAATTGCTGCTGGACTTCTTGGGCAATAAGTCCTGTGTGAGTTACTGTTGTGTCATGGCCTGACAAGTCATTCCAGTTAAACGTCACCGGTCGAAGGGCAAGCACTTTAGAGAGTGTTGCGTCATCAAGGTTGCTAACATTTTGTTTGAGTCGTGCGTCTGAGGTACAGCTAGTGGCACCAGTACCATTTCCAATAGAACACGTAGTTGCACTTCCCTGGAGTGTCACTGCAGAAGATGCTTTGAGTGCCATTGTAGTAGAGCTAGTTGAACCAATGGTAATAGAGTTAGCAACCGCTCCTGTACCAATCGTAATCGTCTTTGCGTTGGTTGCACCTGTTGCAATTTGGACTACATTTGCTCCTGTTCCATTAGCAATCTGCACGGTTGAAGTACCAGCGCCTGCGCCAATAGCAACTGTTTGCGTTGTGGATGAAGAACCCAAAGTGATTTGGCCAGTACCAGCAGCAGCACCAATAACAATGGTTCCTGTTGTTTGGGGAGTCAGTGCAATTGCAGAACCACTTCCACCTTGGATTGTTGTTGTGTGGGCAGCATTTCCAATGCTTCCAATAGTTACTGCAACAGTACCAGTTGTTGTACCACCATCGCCAATGTGAACCGTATTGGTTGTACCACTTCCAGGAATTCCACCAGCTAAATTCAATACAACGCCACCTGAGGTTACTGCAGCACCATTACCAATAGAAATCGTTTGTGTTGCAGAAGTTGGATTTCCTGATCCTATGGAAATAGTATTTGCTGCAGTTGACTGACCAAGCGTGATAGTTCCGGTACCTGCTCCTCCAGAGGCACCAATGTTAATTGTTCCTGCAACGCCAGGGATAATATCTATACCGGAAGTAGATCCTCCAAAAGCACCGGTTCCAGTACCACCGCGAATAATCGTCACGCCTGTTGTTTGGCCAGTACTTCCAATAGTGATGTTTGCAGTACGAACTGCAGATCCGCCACCAATTGATATGGTTCCTGAAGTCATCGCGTTCCCGATACTCACAGAACCAGCTGTTTGGGTATCAGCAATGGTCAAGACATTTGCACCGCTACCGTCAAAAATATGTGCTGTCTTTGCACCACTTCCAATACCAAGGTTATATGTTTGGGAAGCAGTTGAGGATCCAAGGGTAATTGCACCTGTCCCAGCTCCTCCTGATGCACCAATGTTGATAGTTCCCGCAACACCTGGAATAATATCAATACCAGAGGTTGTGCCACCAAGCGCACCAGTTCCTGTACCTCCAACAATCTGCGTCACGCCTGTTGTTTGACCAGTACTACCAATAATGATATTTGCTGTACGGACAGCAGATCCTCCACCAATTGATATGGCACCAGATGTTGAGGTGTTGCCAATGTTAATTATCGCTCCTGTGGAAGAATTACCAATATTCACTGTTGTTGCGCCTGACGCACCATCTCCAATAGCAATAGTATTTGTAGCCGTTGATTTACCAAGCGTGATAGTACCGGTACCTGCTCCTCCAGATGCACCGATATTAATTGTTCCTGCAACGCCAGGGATAATATCTATACCGGAAGTTGTACCACCCAATGCTCCTGTGCCGGTTCCGCCAATAATTTGGGTCACACCGCTCGTCTGACCGGTTGAACCAATAATGATGTTTCCTGTTCTTGTTTGTGCACCACCACCAATGTTGATAGTTCCTGAAGTTTGTGCTGTACCAATATTGATTGCACCACCAACCTGAACATTTGCCAGTGCAAGTGTTGTTGCACCAGACCCATTGGCAATATTGAGAGTATTTGTTGCGTTACTTGACCCAATGGTGATTGTTCCTGTCTGGGTTGTCCCACCAATGGTAATTGTCTTTGCTGGCGAATTCGTACTTTGTCCAATATTGATTGCTGGGGCTCCACTTCCATTACTTGTTCCAACATCCAGAGTTAGTCCTCCAGCAGCCACATTTCCTGCTGCTCCAGCATTTCCGGTAGTAAAGGAAATCGCGCCACCTACTCCCCCTGTATTCGAAGACCCACCACTGGAAAGACCACCAGCACCAGCTGTAAAGGTAATTCCTCCTCCTGATCCTCCTGTCCCTGTACCAGAGCCTGTTGATGCCCCTCCGACACCTGTGGTAAAAGTCAAGCCTCCTCCTGATCCTCCTGTTGAGGCTGTTCCTCCTGATGCCGCTCCTCCTGCTCCAGTAGTGAGTGCAACAAGACCACCGTTACCACCTGTTTGGGAGGCGCCAGTAGAAGCTCCTCCTGCTCCTCCTAGTACATTTAATGGAGCATTTGCTGTAGAACCAGTAGAAGCTGAAGGCTTGTCTGGTGAAGTAATATTTATTGCACCAGACAAAGAAACTCCACTCAATTTGGTTCCACCGCTATTAACACGTGTTGCATTCGTCAGAGCATAAGGACCTGGTGAAGCATCGGTTGTTGCACTTAGTTTTTCCAGTTGTGCTCCCCAAGCAATAACTTGCACTTGTGAGGAAGAACCACCATCATCAATATACATTTCTGCATTGCCTGTGGCTGCACCAGTAAATGTCTTTACATACGAGTATCGTCTCCAGTTAGTGGTAAGTATTATAGACTGATTTGTTGTTTCGGGGGTACCACCTGTACCACGAATACCAAGCCTGACTGTGGGAGTACCGCTAACAGCCTTAAGCCAAACAGATGCAGAGTATGTACCACTTGCTGCAGCAACAGCACTGGTCTGAGAAATATCATCCGTTGCAGCATTGGCTGCAAAATTAATAGTATCTCCTGTAGTCTCACCGTTTGGTGCTTGAGTACTATTATTTGAGGATACCGTCGTATTAGTGGTCTTGACCCAAGCAGCATTATTAAAATCTTCTGAGAAGGTAACGAGATTTTGAATAAGACCATTTCCTCCATAGGGCGTACTCAATTGACCCTCATGAATGGCAAGAGCCGTATCCCATCCACCACCTGAAATGTCTATTCCTCTATCAACACCATTTAAGGTATCTGTATTATTATTTTCAAGTTTGATACCTGTCTGCAACACGCCCGATGCTGCTGCACTCCCCGCAACAATACGAAGCCCATTCCATGTACCTCCTGATGTCCCGCCTGCTGTTAGATCAATTCTTTGCGCAGATGCTTCAACAGCAGCAGAACCTCCTTTGTAGCTGATCTGCAAACCACTGACGCCTGCTGTTGTGACACCAGTTGACCCAGTGTTATCAATTGTCATCATATCACTGCCAGGAACATTCGCATTAGAAGTAAGAAGTATCCCATTGGCAGTTGTATTTGCTGCCGCAGCAGGAAGATTAATCTTCATGCCAGTCCATGTACAGGCACCTGTGGTACAGGATTGTGTAGTTGGAGCGGCAATATTAAGCCCAGTAATTGCTTTTGTCCCCTGCCCTGATGTAGTGAAGGCAGATTCGATATCAAGCCCATTGGTAATAGACGCTGTTGCATTATTATTTGTCGAATTATCGGTAAAACTAAACTTAGCTAAGTTACCAGTCTCTGCAGTTGTATGGACGTAAACTGCACCATTTATATCCATATCCCCACCTGTAGTCACAGCAGTGCCACCAGTAATTTTGAAGGATGCACCTGTGCTCATACTTGTTGTATTAAGCGTTAATGGGTTGCCTGACGAGGCTGTAGAGGTAACAGTCAAACCAGTAAGGGTTCCAAGTGAGGTGATGTTTGGTTGGGATGCTGTAGACAATGTTATTGCTTGGTTAGATCCCCATGTAGGTGCACCGGTAATAGTGTCTCCAGTGAGGGTAAGTGTGGTACCTGAAGTAAGTGTTAACCCATGACCAATGGTGGTAGTGCCAGTACCAGTCCCGTTAAGCGTTAACGCACCAGAACCATTTGCATCGATAGAGAGTGGAATATTTGTCCCGCCCCCTGCTGGAACAAGTGTCACTGCGTTACTACTTGCAGAGCCAGTAATCACAAGACCATTTTGTTGGGATACAGTGCTTGCATCAATTTTAAGGACAGGATTGGTCGTGCCATTTGGACCAACAACAAAGGCTGCATTGGAATTGGATTGGATAGTCTGTGCAGAGCTAAACGTATTTGCTCCCAAAACAGCGAGAGTTCCTGACGTTGGTAATGTGACAGTTGTTGTACCACTTGTCGTAAATGTAACTGCGTTACTTGCGCTAAATGTGATGACTTCTCCGCCCCCAAGTGTGATGGCATTTGTCGCAAGGGTAGTTGAATCACTCACAGTGAGGGTTTTTGCGTTAGTGACCGCAAGTGTACCTGTTGTTGTATTAATGGTTAAACCGTTATAAGAAGTTCCTGTAAAAACATTTGAAGAAGAATTAAGCGTGAGCGCATTTGAATAGGTACCAGAGAGTCCTGCAGACTGTAAAACACCTGAACCATTGATAATATTATTTGTCCCAACGCGCAGCGCAGCATCCCACCCAGCACCAATATTTAAAGCATATTCATTGGCAGCAGTCGCACTAGTGAGTGCTCCAATATTTACTGCATTGATATTTACCTTTGCATTAGATGGTGCGGTGAATGGGTCTGTTTCAAAAAAATTCACGGTGTTGGTGCCATTTGAAGAATTTCCAAGTGATGGTGTGATTGCAATACCCTGGTGAGTATTTGTCCCTGAGGTGTCTATTGGCGTTGTGAGCGTCAAGGCATCCACTGTGTTGGTGGTGCCAGAATTTGCACTAATAGTCTTGGTTTCAGCAATGCCTCCATTTGCAGTAAGAATTCCCGCTAGAGTAAGTGCACCAGTACCTGCAACGAAATCAGTTCCGGAATTACCAATATTGGTAATAATGTTTGTATTGGCGTCTTCTGTTCCATTCAGCGTATATGCACTAAGCGTATCTGTCGAATTATCAAATGTTATGCCTCCATTAGCAGCAATAGCACCAGATGAAGAAAGCGACGTGAATGCAGCTGTTGATGGCGTACTTCCACCAATTGCAGTTCCATTAATGGATCCACCTGTTGCGGTAAGTGTTCCAACAGTAATCGCATTGGAAGCACTATTCAGTGTCAATGCATTTGAATATGTACCTGACAATCCAGCACCTTGCAAAATACCAGAGCCGTCTAAAATAGTATTGCTCCCTACCCTCAGCGCAGCATCCCAACCACTACCAACGTTAACTGCATATTCTGTTGCTGAGGTGGCAGAAGTTAATGCTCCGATATTAATGGCATTAATATTTACTTTTGCATTTGAAGGTGCGGTAAATGGATCTGTTTCAAAAAAATTAACGGTATTTGTTCCATTGGTGGAATTACCTAAAGAAGGAGTAAGAGCCAAGCCTTGATAAATATTTGTTCCAGAGCTATCAATTGGTGTGGTGAGAGTCACTGCATTAATCGTATTTGTTGTGCCGGAATTTGCACTAATCGTCTTTGTCTCAGAGATACCTGCATTTGCCGTAATAAGACCTGATGCAGTAAGGGTTTTATTGGTGAGCGCTTCCGAACCAGTCAAAGTCGCAAGAGTACCACTTGTTGGAAGTGTCACAGTAGTTGTACCAGTCGTTGTAAATGTAAGTGCGTTACTAGCAGTAAAAGTAATGACTTCCCCACCAGCAAGGGTAATAGAATTTGTCCCAAGTGTTGTATTGTCAGAAAGGGTAAGCGTCTTTCCATCAGTACCAGCAATCGTTGCAGAAGAGTTAGCAGTAAGCGTCTTCCCATTGGCAATAGTGAGTGACCCTGTTGTTTGGGTAACTGTCAAGCCATTCACCTTTTCTGCAGTGAGTGCATATGGTACTGAAGCAAGCCTAATTCTTGAGCCAAAATTTTCACCATTGAAAGTAATGTCCAGCCACAAATTATCTTGATTAAAATCTAAATTATCAGTAGCAAACGATCTGACAGAGCCCAAAGCAACTTGAAAAATGCCATTAGTTACTGTGACACTATTTTGGGTTTCATCTCCCCATAACTTTGTTCCATTTGAAGAACTATCGTATATTTTAAAAACAAATGTATAGGTCCCATCATTAACATTTGTTCCGGAAGTTTTGTTAATTACTCTTCCCTGAAAATTAATCGTTCTATTAATTCCTGTTGCTGCTTGAGCAAAATGTGCAGTTGAAAAAAACAAACAAAAAAAGATAACCGGAACAATAAGAAAAAATTGCCATAGACTTTTGGCAAAAGAACTTCTCTTTTTATTTACTTTTTTTGCTGTATGTTGTCGATGCTTTCTGTGGGCAGAATACTTCATATACTTCTATAATTTACGCGCGCGTATATCTAGTATCTGAATAGCTTCGTCCCCTGGTCAATTTTTCACAAAATATGTATACAATTGCATACTTTTGCATACAATTGCATATTGCAATTGTTGTGAAAATATGTACACAATAAATCATGGACAATCTCCTTTCGGTCAGACAAATTGCATACATGTTAAAAGTCCACCCTTTAACCATTCGTCGATATATTAAAGAAGGACGACTAAAGGCAATTAAAGTTGGAGGCAACGTCAGAATAAAAGAAACAGACCTTCAAGCGTTCCACAAGGCGCTGGATGAAGCTCCTGTGCAGCAAAGCATTATTCTGAAAGCGAAGAAGACAATCGCAAGGCCATTTACTGAAATCGATCCCCTTTTACGACTGAATGGCCGTGGAGCCAGCTTCATTTCTGAAGGGAGTAGTTAATGCAATCAAAGAAAATTTTCTTAGCGCCAGACGCATTTATTGCCTTTATTGATAGGGCCCATCCCAAACATCTTCATGCAGGTGCATTTTTCCGCTACTTTGCCCAGGAGAAATATGTTTTGTATACAAATGAAGAGACAATCCTCACTGTCTATGAAGAATTGCACACAAAAATAAGTCCATTTCTCGCAAAAGACTTTTTGAAAGCTATATCTTTAGGCTCAATTAATATTCTGTATACAGAGGAAAGTGACATGAAGCTTACCTTCAAAACTATCCTTAATTCGCACTCAGCAGACCTGACAATGAAGCAAGCACTCATGGCTGTTATGGCGAGTAGGCGGTCTATTGGGACTATTTGTACATTCGACTATTTGCATCAGTTATTCGGTTTGACAGCGTTTTATTTACCAATTTAAAATAAAGGTGTGATACGAAAATTTCTTATTATAGTAGTACTTGGCATTTGTATGCTTCCCTTTTGGGCTCAAACAACTTTTGCTGGCCCACAAAGCACAACATATGAAATTAAATCCTATGACTTTGGAAGTGGTGGTACCAGCGCTGATAATTCCACGACTTACTCTTTGTTTGGCAATACAGGCCAGGTAGATGGCCTTAACCTTAATTCGACAAATTACACTAATCTTCCAGGGCTTGTTTTTACAATAGGAACCAATGTTCCAGGTGCACCAACGCTTACGACACCAGGAAATAATTATGACCGTATCAAAATATCCATTAATACATCAAACAACCCCAGCGATACTATCTATGCAATACAAGTAAGTACTGCGAGTGACTTTTCGACCAATGTGAATTATGTGAAAAGTGATTACACTCTTGGACCAACACTTACCTCTTCGGATTATCAGACAAATAGTACATGGGGCTCTTCTGGATTTTTTGTCACAGGACTTTCGAGCAATACAACCTATTATGTACGAGTAAAAGCAAAGCAAGGTAATTTCACCGAGAGCGAATACGGACCATCAGCAAATATTACCACCAATGTTGCCTCGCTCTCTTTTAGTCTCAATAGTTCGACACTTACCTTTAATAATCTCAATAGTGGTAATTCGTACACTGATAGTACCCAAACAAATGTGCTCACGACATCAACCAATGCATACAATGGCTATACCATCTATGGAAGAGACACCCAGGCACTCACAACGGGTAATGGTGATACTATCGCCAATTATGCGAGCACCAACGCTTCTCCGACCACATGGAGTGGTACTGGTTTTGGATATAACACCAATGATACGAGTCTAAGTGGAGGCACTGCCAATCGTTTTAGCGGCAGTAAATATGCTGGATTTGGTACCACGGGACCTGGAGACCCTGTCGCAGACAACCCAGGGCCAGTCACTTCCTCTGCTATATCCAATGAGCAATTCACTATCTCCTATCGAATCACAGGTAGTGCTACTACTCCAGCAGGTACGTATAACAACACTATTGTCTACACAATAGTGCCATCATGGTAACTATGTATAAATATATAGCAATGAGTAAAAATATAAGGTATAGCATCATTTTAACAGTGGTTAGTATACTTTTCTTTGGAGCCCAATCAGCTCATGCAGAGGAGGTCCAACAAGCAATCACTATTTCCCCTGTTGTACAAGATATTACACTTTCTCCCGGAAAAGAGAGTAGCTATACTATTATAATAAGTAATAATGCTGATCTACCTCTTGGTATCCACACCGATATAACAGGCTTTGACGAAAATAACAGCGAAATTACCACATTTTCAACAAAGGATTCACCAATGATTGGATGGACAGCTATTTCAGAGCAAGATATTATTTTAAAGCCTCACAGTACTCATCCACTTATTGTCATCATCAATCCTCCTTCTTCCCTAAAAAAAGGTGGATATTATACGACACTATTCTTTACTCCTTTTATTAGTAAGCCTCGACAGGCAAAAGGACCTATTATTTTGAGCAGAATTGGTGCATTAGTGTTGGGTACCTATGGAGAAATGGATTATAGAGAGCTCTCTAAGAAAGTTATGCTTTCATCTTTTTCTATCGACTCTTTCTTTCGACACACCTCAACAAGCACCATTCATATGGAACTCATCAATACCTATTTTGCTCATTTAACAGCCAAACCATTTCTCAGCATAACTCCTCTTTTTGGACAAACAACAAAAGTCTTACTTGATGAAAAGCACATCCTTCCTTCCCGAGGGAAAACATGGAATAACACTATTCTATTGCCACCCAATCCATGGCTTTTCTATTCAGCTACGATGGCTGTTTCGGTAGGACAAGGCAACTATATTTATGGTCATACCTTCTTCATTGTTATCCCATGGGTTAAGGAACTTCTCACAGCTCTCGTCCTTATACTATTTATAATAATAGCTACTGTTCACAAGAGAGTGAGAAAAAGTATACAAATTATTCTCCAAGGTAAATAATACTCATTGACAAATAATTATTCCCTATGTCATGCTGATACTATAGCATGAATAAGATGCCTTTTCTGTCCTTGGTATCAAAGAAAAAATTATTAGGAATATCTCTTGTATTTCTTATTCTTGCCATACCTTTCTTCTCTGATTTCACAACACCAGCACAAGCAGCACTTATTACGTCTTCTAGTGTTACTATGAGTGATTCACGAACAAGTTCAACAAATGTTACTTATTCTGTTGGTTTTACTTTTCCTAGTACAACAGCTATTCAATGTATTCAAGTAAAATTTGGTACAACAAGTAGTCTTGGAACCCAACCAACAGCTATGACAACAGGCTCTGGCTTCACTCTCTCAGGTGGTGGTCTTACCCAAGGCAATTGGACCAATTATAATGGTACAAATGGTTATTTACAGATTGATGCTGGCTCTGGGCAGACCCCAACAGCAACAGCAGCTACCATTAACTGGACTGGTGTAACAAATACGAGTACTTCTGGTGCTTTCTATGCT